>PHBN01000038.1 GCA_002840635.1 Deltaproteobacteria bacterium HGW-Deltaproteobacteria-1 | reverse complement strand
AGATGATCAACGGATTGTCATTGATGAAATCGCCGGCGTTCAGGTCACAATGCTGCCGGTGGCCATCACCGGCCTGCATCTTCTGCTGGCGTTTGTTCTGTTTCGGATTTTTGATATCTGGAAGCCCTTTCCGCTGAACCGTTTTCAAAAGTTCCCGGGAGGATGGGGCGTGGTGGCCGATGATCTCGGTGCCGGTGTATACGGCGGATTGGTATTGTTCTTATTAAAATTAACAGGTGTTCTATGAAGATTGGAATATTAACCATCGGCAACGAATTGATGAGCGGACGTACTGCCGATACAAATTCATCGTTTATTGCCCGGGAGATCAGTCTGCAGGGCTGGCAAGTTGAAATCATGATGTCGGTGGGCGACGACTTTGCCGCCATCAAAAGCCGCCTGCATGATCTGCTGACACTCACCGACGCGGTGATCTGCACCGGCGGTCTTGGCCCGACTGCTGATGATATTACCACGGCCGCAATTGCCCAGGCTTTTGATCTGCCGCTGTTCACGGATGAGGCCGTTTTGCAGGGCATCAAAGACAGATTTGCCAAATACAATTTTCAATGGATAGAGAATAACGCCAAACAAGCCGTGTTTCCTCAAGGCTCGGAAGTAATCGTCAATCCGGTTGGTACGGCACCGGGCTTTGCTTTGCCGGTGAACGGCAAACTGGTTTTTGTGATTCCCGGCGTTCCCTCCGAAACGCAACGAATGCTGCCTGAAGGCGTTATTCCGGTATTGCGCCGACATTTTCCGCAGCCCGTCGGACATACACTCAAACAGACCATTAAAACATTCGGGCTGGGCGAAGGAGCGGTGGACCAAAAGTTGGCGGATGTAAATTTTGAAGACCTGGACGTGAGCGTCGGGTTTTATCCCGTTTTCCCGGAAAACCATCTGGTGTTGATTGCGCGGTCCGACTCTCTAGAACTGGCGCAAAAAAATCTGCAAAAAGCACAGGATGAAGTGACGGCTCGCCTTTCCGATTATATTTTTTCCTACGGTGAGCAGACGCTGGAAGAAATTATCGCCAGGGCGATGACCGAAAAGAAACTGACCATAGCCGTTGCAGAATCCTGCACGGGAGGTTTGATTGCCAATCGCCTCACCGATGTTTCCGGCAGCTCCGTTTATTTTGAACGCGGCCTTGTAACCTACAGCAATGAAGCGAAGATCAGCATGCTGAACGTTCCTGCCGATATCATTGAAAAGCACGGCGCCGTAAGCGAAGAAACGGCGCGCCTGATGGCCGAAGGCGTCCGCAAAATTGCGAATACCGATATCGGCCTTTCATCCACCGGTATTGCAGGCCCCACCGGCGGAAGCAAAGAAAAACCGGTCGGCACAGTCTACGTGGCGCTGGCCGATGGCAACCAAACGGTTTGCCGACATCATGCATTCCGCTGGGACCGCAAAAGAAACAAGCTGGTGTCCTCCGAGGTGGCGCTGATGATGCTGAAAAACTATTTACAGGATAAGGTCTGATGGCAAATGCCGAAAAAAATATCCGCGCCTTTCTGGCCATTGAGCCTCCTGAAGATATTTTGCAGGCAATGTCGGGCCTGCAGGAAAAACTGAAACGCGATGTAAGCGGCAAAATAAGCTGGACGAGGCCGGAGGGGCGGCACCTCACATTGAAGTTCTTTGGCGATGTTTCGATGGAGGACGTGGATAAGATTTCCGCCGCTGTGCAAAACCGGGTGGCATCGGGATTGTCCCTGAATCTGAAAGTGGAAAAACTGGGCGTGTTTCCGGATGCCCGCAAACCCCGGGTTCTCTGGTGCGGCATGGCAGGCGATGTGGCGCAACTCTCTGTCCTCCAGAAACAGCTGGACATCGATTTTGATGCTCTCGGGTTTCCTGAAGAAGACAGGCCTTTTCGGGCGCATTTAACACTGGCCCGGATCAAAGATCCACGCGGAGTATCGGGAATCGGCGAAGCCCTTGCCAAACACGGCGCATTTACCGCCGGAGAATTTGTCTGCCGGGAACTGGTCCTGTTTCAGAGCCGCCTGATGCCGCAGGGAGCAGTTTATACAAAACTGGCGGCATTCCCGGCGGGATAAAGGCGCAGCAACGATTTTACCATCTGGTCATTCCGGACAAACGAAGTGCGATCTGGAATCCAGGAAATATTTGAAAAATAAATTACAAATTAAAGGGTGAAGGAGGTGGACAGATCAAAAGCGGTGGATTTGGCAATCACGCAGATTGAACGGCAGTTCGGCAAGGGATCCATCATGAAACTGGGCAGCCATGATCGCGTGGCGGACGTACCGGCCATTTCCACCGGCTCGCTGAGCCTCGACATTGCTCTGGGGACGTTCGGTGTTCCACGCGGCCGGGTAGTGGAGATTTACGGGCCGGAATCCGGCGGGAAAACGACGCTGGCGCTGCACATCGTCGCCGAGGCGCAAAAGAAAAACGGCATCGCGGCTTACATTGACGCAGAGCACGCCCTGGATATGACCTACGCAAAAAAAATCGGCGTCAACACAGACGAACTCCTGATCTCCCAGCCGGACACCGGTGAACAGGCCCTCGAAATCGCCGAGACGCTGGTGCGCAGCGGAGCGCTCGACGTGCTGGTCGTCGATTCCGTGGCGGCGCTGGTCCCCAAGGCGGAGCTCGAAGGGGAAATGGGCGATGCCCAGATGGGCTTGCAGGCGCGCCTCATGTCGCAGGCACTGCGCAAACTCACCGGCAGCATCAGCAAATCCAAAACGACCGTTATTTTCATCAATCAGCTGCGCATGAAAATCGGCGTCTTTTTCGGCAATCCCGAAACCACAACAGGCGGCAATGCGCTTTCCGGGAAGCGGAATTTGACATCATTTTTGGCGAAGGCATCTCGCGCGAAGGCGATGTGCTGGACCTCGCGGCGGAAAACGGCATTGTTGAAAAAAGCGGAGCCTGGTATTCCTATAAGGGCGACCGGCTGGGCCAGGGACGCGATAATTCGCGGGTTTTCCTTAAAGATAATCCGGATGTACTTGCAGCTATAGAGAAAGATGTCCGGGAAAAACTGGGAATCGTGGATAAAGAGCAGGAAGCATAGTGTGAAATCTTTAGACCTCGCGGCAGCCAAACAAAAAGCGTATCGTCTTTTATCGATGCGGCCGCATTCGGAAAAAGAACTGGAAAAAAAGCTGCGGGAGAAGGGATTTCCCGCAGTCGTCGTAAAAGAAGCGCTGGAAAAACTCCTCGATTTGAAGTATCTCAATGACGCGTCTTTTGCCATGCAGTGGGCGCGAAATCTTGCGGCAAACAAACTGTGGGGCAATCGAAAAATCATCGCCAGCCTGCAGGAAAAAGGCGTACCGGCTCGTTTGATCAACGATGCCGTGGCTTCGGCGCGGCAGGAAATGACGGAAGAAAACGCCATTGCCATTTTGATTAAAAAACGGGCGACCGGAAAGAAATCGGCGGTGCATAACGTCAAAGAAAAACAGAGAATATTTCAAAGCCTGATGGGACGCGGTTTCCCTCCGGGCTTGATCTTAAATCAACTGGGAAAGACAGCGGAGGAAGAAACAGATGGTTAAAACAGGCGACGCAATACGGGAAAGTTTTATTAAATTTTTTGAAGGCAAGGGACACACGCGGGTTCCAAGTTCATCGCTGATTCCCAAGGATGACCCCACCCTCCTTTTTACCAACGCGGGAATGGTGCAGTTTAAAAACGCATTTCTCGGCCTTGAGAACCGGGGTTATACGCGGGCCGTCTCCTGCCAGAAATGCGCACGCGCCGGGGGCAAGCACAACGACCTGGAAAACGTCGGAGTTACCGCGCGCCATCACACCTTCTTTGAAATGCTGGGCAATTTTTCCTTCGGCGACTATTTCAAGGAAGATGCGATTTCCTGGGCGTGGGAATATCTCATCGACGTGGTCAAACTGCCCAAAGATAAACTCTGGGTGACAATTTTTGAAAACGACGACGAGGCTTTTAAAATCTGGCACGAAAAAATGAAAGTGCCCAAGGAACGCATCGTCCGTATGGGAGAAAAAAGCAATTTCTGGATGATGGGGGAAACCGGCCCCTGCGGCCCCTGTTCCGAAATCCTCTATGACCAGGGCGAAGGCACCGGCTGCGACCGTCCCGAATGCGATGTTTATTGCGACTGCGACCGCCACCTGGAAATATGGAACAACGTTTTCACACAGTACGACCGCGATGAAACCGGCAAGTTGACTCCGCTGGCCAAGCCTAGCATTGATACCGGCATGGGGCTGGAGCGCCTCACCGCTGTCATCCAGGGTGTCAAAAGCAACTACGATACCGATCTGTTTGCACCGCTCATCCATTTTGTCGAAAAAGCATCCGGCAAAATCTACGGCAAAAATACTGATCATGATATCTCCGTCCGCGTCATTGCGGATCACAGCCGTGCCGTCACATTCTTAATAGGCGACGGGATTATGCCGTCGAACGAAGGCCGCGGCTATGTGCTGCGCCGCATCCTGCGCCGCGCCGCCCGCCACGGGAAAATGCTCGGCATCAATAAACCGTTCCTGAACAAGGCGGCCATGATCGTCATCGACATGATGAAATACACGTATCCGGATCTGGCCGATAAAGCCTCCTACATTACCAAAGTGATTCTCAACGAAGAGCAGCGTTTCATGGAGACACTGGACGCGGGGCTGCGCATTTTGCAGGACGAAACAGAGTTGCTCAAACAGGCGGGCAAATCGGTTTTGCCGGGTTCACTGATTTTCAAGCTCTATGATACTTTTGGATTCCCGACCGATTTAACGGCGGACATTGTCAAGCGTGACGGCTTTACGCTGGACAATGAGGGCTTTGAGGCCGAAATGGAACAGCAGCGGGAACGTGCCCGCGGCGCCTGGAAAGGCAGTGGCGAAGAGGCCGTCGCCGAATGCTACCTGAAAGTATCAAGTTCCGGAATCCTCAGCGAGTTTTGCGGTTATGAAGGCGTAACTAAAGAACAGACGAAAGTTACAGCTATTTTTGTGGATGGCAAACCGGCGGAAATTGCACGCGAGGGGCAACAGGCCGAAATTGTCCTGGATGCCACGACTTTTTACGGCGAATCAGGCGGTCAGTCAGGAGACTCAGGATACCTGGAAGGAACTGACTTCAATTTCACCGTTTTGGATACAAAAAAGCCGGTCGAGAACTTCATCGTCCACAAGGGCGTGGTGAAAAGCGGCGAAATCAAAATCGGCGCAACAGCAAATTTAACGGTCGATCCGGAAAGACGAAAAGCCATTCCACTTTTCCAAAATCAGCGATGAAGAACTTCGGCGCGTGGAAACCATCGCCAACGACATGATCCGCAAAAACCTGACGGTTCAGACGGAAGTCTGCACGCTGGAAGACGCCCTTAAGACGGGCGCCACAGCGGTGTTTGACGAAAAATACGGCGCGACCGTACGCATTGTGAAAATGGGCGAAATGAGCATGGAACTTTGCGGCGGAACGCACGTGGAGCGAACCGGAGACATCGGACTTTTGAAAATCGTTCATGAATCGGCCATTGCCGCGGGCGTTCGAAGAATCGAAGCCGTCACCGGCCGGGAAGCCGTTTTGCACATTCAAAAAGCCGAAGAAGAATTACAACAGACGGCGGGCCTGTTCAAGGCGGGACACTTTGAAGTTTATGACCGGGCCGAAAAACTGCTCAAGAACGTCAGAGAACTCGAAAAAGAAATTGAAGGTCTGAAAGGAAAGCTTGCCGCGAAGGATTCCGGAGACCTGATGAACCGGGTAAGGGAAATTGCAGGCGTGAACGTGCTTGCGGAGGAAGTGAACATTTCCGATGCTAAAACCCTGCGCGACTTCGGCGACAAGCTGCGCGACAAAATGGCGTCGGGCATCATTCTTCTGGGCAGCAAGGCGGACGATAAAGCAATGCTCCTGTGCATGATCACCAAGGACCTGGCCGGAAAATACCACGCCGGCAACATCATCAAGGAACTGGCCCCTATCGTTGGCGGCAAAGGCGGCGGCCGCCCCGACATGGCCCAGGCCGGCGGAAGCCAGCCGGAAAATCTAAGTCAAGTTTTCCCGGCACTGGAAAAGCTTCTGACCCATTGAGATATTTGCCATCCTGTGCCTGACGTTATCGTGATGAAAAACATGGCATCGACACAGTCTCTTGGTAGAAATGACTGATGTAAAGACTACCATCAGACAATTAATATAATTAATGCGTGGAGGGAAATGTCATGGCATCAAATGAAAGCCCAAATCTTGTTTTAGCGGCCATCATTCTTGGAATTTCTCTAATTGCAGGACTTACTCTCGGGGGATACTTTGTGGGAAAGGGTGTTACCCGTTTCAAGTCGGATGCACGCACAGTCACAGTCAAGGGCCTGGTGGAAAAAGAGGTCAAGGCAGACCAGGCGATCTGGCTGTTGAATTTCAGGAGAGCCGGTGAAGACATCATGGACACTCACACGAAAATCACCTTTGACCGCGACACCACCGTTGCATTCCTCAAAAAGCAGGGCTTCAAGGATAAGGAAATAAGCCGGCAGCCGACACGGACCATTGATAAACTTGCCCGTGACTATAGTCAAAACCAGGCGGGTGAAAGATTCCGCTATGTTGTAACCAGTTCCGTGAAGGTAACGACCACAAATATCGACCTTGTGACCAACGCTCTGGGGGCCACAGAGGAATTGCTCAAATCAGGCGTGCTACTTGATGGACAGCAGGGGGAAGGTATGGCGAACCCTCGATATGTTGTCACAACGTTTAATGACCTGCGACCGCAGCTCCTTGCAGAAGCCACAAAAAATGCGCGACTTACCGCTTCGCAGTTTGCTTCCGATTCCGGCACCACGGTCGGAAAAATTTCGTCTGCAAACCAGGGTATGATTCAGATATTTGGCAGCGACGGCAACGATGAATCGGCTCCCTACAGCCCGACAAGTACTCCATTGAAAAAGATACGGGTCGTCAGCACCTTTGCGTTTGAGCTGAAATAAGTAATTTAAAGTGTTTTTTTTAACCCAAGCCAGACCCCTTAGCCTTTCGATCACAGCTTCGGCTGAATTTATCGGTACACATGATCATTTCTATAAAGGAGGAAATCATGAAAAAGATAAAAGCTGCAATGGTCAGTATAATACTGGCTTTCGTTTTAAGTGGTGGTTCAGCCCTTTGCCAGAATGATATTCCCCTGGTACCTCTCGTAAAGCCGATTAACCCGAAACTGATCAAGATCACCGGCACATGGAATTATAATGCAACAATGCCGACCATACAGGGTATGTGTCCTGCCGGCAGCGCGGCATCAGGCACATTGACAATCGCTAAAGGCAGCGGACCTCGTCCTTACATTCTTGTTTTTCAGTCAGGCAGAGTGTGCAATCCTGCATCTCTATGTACCTTCCGTGGCACACTGACGGGCAATGAACTTGTTTTTGTCAACGAAGCAAAGGTCGATGATGAGGGCGGAGAAGTAACAAATGCATTCAGATTGACTGTGTTAACCAATGAACTTGCCACCGGGAATGCAAGTTCACGGTATGTTCATCCCGACGGCATGGAATGCCAATGGAGTTATTCAATTACATTAAATAGAAAAGCCCGGAAATAAGACCATTGAGTGAAGGGGACTGAGGGTACATTCACCAAATGTTACCATGCGAGTGCTGAAAATTACCGGAATATAAGTAAAAAAAACCATCATGGACGGACGGCTTTGCACAGATGATTTGAACTATTAGAAATTATTATTAATTTGTTGATATTGAACGACTTTACATTTTAGATCGTTTTATTTCTTTCTAGATGCAGGTCAGGCGCATCTACAAAAAAACCTGACTTGTCTCCAAAAAATGTTGCTCAATCCCTTAAATATAATAGCTCGATTTATATAATTCATGCCTTGGAAAGCTTCAACAATTCATCGCTACCCTTTCCTGGTGATTTTTTTCATTGACTGTATCAGTATAGCATCGATCGTTTTACATAATAACTTGTTACAACATATGCCCTTCTGTGTAGAAGTCCCGGATTGGGGGATTATATTTATATCTCATGAGATATAAATAAGTTACGGGGCTCGTACGAGGCACTCTCCATGACCCATCCGGTAAGATTTTTCAAAAGTATTTGTATTTATTATGATAAATTATTAAAACAGCAAAAACAACTACTTGTAATACATTCTGCAGGCGGCTTGTCAGTTATACTGATGTCATCGTCTCGCCTTTTTCATTTTCAAATATGAGAATAAAATCGATTTGCGCAGTTTCTGGTTTATAATTAGGTTCATGGCATTTGTTTTGCATTGTTTATAAGGTTTATTTATGTTGAACTGCAAGAGAAATACTGGATATTTCTATCGGACGCAGTTTTTTTGATGGTTATTTTTATCTGTCTTGTTGGCTTAATCCTGTTCTTTTGTTAAATGCTGAATGATGGATACCCGAAACGGGCTTTGAATTCGGCAAACCCGAGAAATCATCTGAACGGGAATTATGTTTCATCAGAGAAATAACCATCGGTGATCATTCTGCAGAGTCTAGTATGTGAAGCCTATGTTTCATATTCCAAGTCTGAAAAAACACATCTCAATAAAAGATTTAAGCGAAGCCATGCAAAGAAAGAAACGTGAACCGGACAAACCACCGGAACGTATTCTTCATGAAATAGTCTCTCAACAATCCAGCGCCCAAATCAATAATGCATTAAACACCCTGAACAATGCGGCAAAAAAGCTCGAATCCAGAATGAAACAGGCTGAGTTCTCGTCTGAGAAAGACAGCAAGCTTGTCGTTGCGAAAAGAAATATCACGATAGACGATTTAAGCGAAGCCATGGAAAGGCAAAAACGAGAACCTGACAAAACACCGGCACAAATACTTCGTGAAATGGGTCTTATCCAGGCCAATTCCTATATGAATATCAGCAAAGCATTAAGCAGTCTCAATAATGTAACAAAAAAGCTGGAATCCAAAATTCATGAGGCGGAGTCTTCGTCCAATAAAATCGGTCAGATTCTCGTGTCGAAGGGAATCATATCGGAATCTGATTTAAATACGGCCATGGATCTGAAAAAACGGGAACCCGAAAAATATCTCGGACAAATACTCTGTGAAATGGGCCTTCCCCAGTCCAAAATTATGAAAGGTCTCTACTACAGCAACAAGAGAAAAAAACTGGGAGAAATTCTCATTGAACTGAATATCATAACCCGGGAGCAGTTAAATGACATACTCAATCAGCAGAAGCAACAAAAATACTTCGGCATACACAAGCATCTGGGTCACCTGCTCGCCAGAAGCAAGATGATAAGCGAAAAAGATTATGTTCATGCTCTGTCTGCTCACTTCAGCATGCCCGTTGTTTCTTTAAAAGGTTACACCGTATCCCGCGCCATGCAGAAAGCCATAGGAGAAGAATACGCCCTGGAGAATCGTATTGTCGTTATAAATAACAGCGCCAGGAAATTAACCGTAGCGATCGCAGACCCACATTTATCAGTCTTTGAGTATCTTGAAAAAGCCACACCCAAAGAAAAACATATCGTTTTTTGCATTGCAAAATCATCGGAAATAGAAAAAAGCCTTGACAGCGTCTATGATTATTACAGTTACGTGCGTTATTGACTTGCAGATCTGAAATATTATTTACCAATCCTTTATTCCCCATTGCAGCGTCCCTTCGAACTGAAAACACAGATATGAATTCCAAAAGCTTGACACAATTGTTTTGACAATCAATCTCCTTCCCTTTATGCTCACACATAAGACAACAGGGGAATTGCCATCATGATGCGGTCAAAAGGATTTCTCGTTAATTTTTTTTTTCTTAACACCTGTCTTCATTTTCCTCGCACTATTTACAGAATCGACTGTTTATTCCGACACGCTCCGCACAGTGAAAGGAACGGTCACCCGGGTGTATGACGGCGACACAATTCAATTAACAACACCGAATCAAACCATCCTCAGGGTCAGGCTGTATGGCATTGATGCGCCCGAAACGCCTAAAATCGATTACCGGACCGGTCGAATGAATATCCCCGGACAATCCTATGGAAAAGAATCAGGCAGAGCTCTTAAAAATAAACTCCTCGGCAATAAGGTGAAACTGGACATTATTGAAGTTGACCAGTATAGACGCATGGTTGGAGTTATCCGGCTGGAAAACAGAAATATCAATCTGGAAATGCTCAGGGAAGGATACGCGGACACTTATATTGAATTCCTTCGATATCCTTACCGGAAACCGTTTCTTGATGCCCGCAGGGAAGCAAGATCAGCAAAAAGAGGAATATGGTCGCTGCCGGAATACGAACGGCCACGGGAATTCCGCAGGCGTTTTAAGGTGCAGGGAGTGGATTAGTTTGACCGGAACGTCAAGTATGTTATAATAAAGACACATAAAAGAAACAATTCTGCCCCGGTACGGGCAAGGCGTTCGTTTATATTAACCTTTCAAAAACATAAAGGAGATTTATCATGGGAATCTTATCATGGATCGTGATGGGATTAATCGTGGGCGTTCTTGCAAAATTAATCATGCCGGGCAAAGATCCGGGAGGAATCATCATTACCATCCTGATAGGCATCGCCGGTGCTTTCCTTGGAGGGTATATCGGATCTTTTCTGGGAATCGGGACAATAACCGGATTCAATCTGGTAAGCTTAATGCTTGCCATTGGAGGAGCTCTTCTTCTGTTGATTCTTTATCGCCTGATAAAAAGATAGTGCTTCCTTGCTGACAGACAACAGGTTGGCGGAGGCTCGATAAAAGATTGCCGTCAGTGGATTGTTTGAACTTCATGAATGACAGCTCGTGAAATAAATAATCTCTTAAAGAATTCCACGGAGGTTTATCATGACAACAAATGAAATCAAGGATTTTCTTCTTTTTTGTGTCACTGTCAAATTGCACAGCCGCTGGTTCAAAATCCCTGTTGAGACATTCGATGCCATTCACTACGCGGGTCTGGCCATTTATAAAATCGCCGTCATCATGCTTAACCTCGTGCCGCTGATTGCGATCTGGCTGCTTTTCTAGAGGGTGATCATTTTATTTTTTTAAACTGGTCGTGCCCGTGAGTGCGTTCATCCCCTCTGACTTCCGTCGCTGCCCTTTAGCGAATTTCCATTTGCTGCATCGGCGGCGGTGGAGGCTCAGGAACGGGGGCGGGTTCGCGGTCAGGAACTCCGTGTTTCCAGCAGGGTTTTGTCGGCTGTGTACCCGCAATATAAAATTCTTCGCGCTGAACGGGGCACAAAGGCGTTGCCAGTTCATTTGTTTCCGGGTCAATCATAACACCGACAACTGTATCGGGTTTCGAAAAATCAATAACAGGTTTCCCGGCCAGGGCTCCGCGCATGAAGCGGCCCCAGACAGGCGCGCAAACGGACCCGCCCGTAAAACCTGCCCCTCCCGGCCTTGGCCTGTCGTAACCAACCCAGACTCCCGTGATGATCTGCGGGGTATAGCCGATGAACCATGCGTCCCGGTAATCGTCGGTCGTGCCCGTTTTCCCGGCAGCCGGCCGTTTTGCGACAAAGCTTTTCAATGTTTTAGCGGTGCCGTAAGTAAGGACGTCTTCCATCATCTGAGTTGTCACAAAAGCTGAAGCGGGGGAAAGGACCGCGGACATGGACAGGGGTGTTTCCGTCCAGGTCCGGCGATTGCGATCATAGACGCGGATGATGGTCCTGGATCGCGGCCGCAGGCCGCCATTCGCAAATGGAACATAAGCGGAGACAAGGTCATGCAGGGTAACTTCACCGGAACCAAGAGCCAGAGTGAGGTCATTGGCGGTGCTTAACGTCAGCCCGAGCCTGGAAGCAAAATCAATAAAAAAAGGAACTCCGATGGCTTCGAGGAGCTTCACGGAAATGACATTGTTTGAATAAGCCAGAGCCTGCCGGAGGCTTAAATCTCCGTAATATTTCCGTTGGAAGTTTTTGGGGGTCCATTTTCTGCTGTTTCCCCTCTCGTAAGATACAGGATCATCGTTTAAAATTGTTCCCGCCGTAAAGCCTTTTTCAAGCGCTGCCGCGTAGATCAGGGGTTTGATGGCGGAACCGGGCTGTCGTTTGGCAAAGAAAGCCCTGTCGTAAGGATTCTGGACGAAATCTATACCACCCACGGCCGCCAGGATGTCTCCCGTATTCGGATTAAGGGCCACGAGTGCGCCCTGAAGCTGCGGGTTGATACGCCCTACGCCTTCCTTCAATGTTTTCTCGGCCAGGCGCTGCATGCGCAAATCCATGGCCGTGATGACATCCAGTCCGCCTTGTTCGATGATCTCCGGCCCGTATTGCTCAATCAGTTTGATACGGACATGGGCCACATAATATGGGGCTTCTCCCTGTTTCGTGAAGAAAACGCGCCGCAAGCGCAATTCTTTTGCTTTCCGGGCGGTGATCATTTTCAGGTTTACCATCTGACTTAGAATAAGTTTCTTCCGCCTGTCGATCATTGCCGGGTCACCCAAAGGGTTATAGTGCGTCGGAGCTTTGGGAGTTGCGGCCAGAAGGATACATTCCATCTCGTTCAACTCCTGGGGCGTTTTGTCAAAATAAAGCCGTGCGGCCTGCGCGATACCCCATGCCCCGTTTCCGAAATAGACCTCGTTGAAATACATCTCCAGGATCTGCTTCTTTGTGTATTTCTGCTCATATTCCATGGCCAGGATTCCTTCCCGGACCTTTCGTTCAATCGTCTTCTCCCCTTTGAAATACTTGTTTTTGATAAGCTGCTGCGTAATCGTCGAACCGCCCTCGGCCATGCGCCCCTTCATCACATCCTTTACAAGCGCGCGGGCAATCCCCCGCATGTCAATCCCGCCATGTTCGTAAAAGCGGACATCCTCGACGGCGATGAGCGCTTTTTGCAGAAAGATGGGAATTTGATCGATTTCAACCCAGTAACGCTTATCCGCCAGAACCCGGCCGACGAATCTCCCATGGCTGTCAAATACCCGGATGGATTTATACCCCTTTGGTAAATAGGGATAAGCGGCGATATTTTCCACGGCAAAGGCCGATGACGCAAAGGCCAGGCTGAGCAATAGTCCGAAGGCGCAGATCACCCAATAGTGTTTACGGTGAAAAAGTGTACGTGAAACCAAAATGTTTTTACTCCTTTGATATTTCCTTGCGTTGATTTGAAATCATGAATATACCAGAATACCCTGATGGATATTCGACATGACCGATGATGCCCCATTAAGTCTTTTCAAAGCAAAATCAGAAGATCTTCTTTTTATTGACGCGCAGTATAGGAAAGGCGGTCATTTGTCAATTCATATTGATAGTCGGTATATGTGCGCTGACCTCTGAATTTTTGATATCCGGCTGAAATCACTCTTTCAAAGGCTTTCCTGCAACGCAGAAGCCAATCTCAGGGTGTTGCCTGTTTCCGCAGGGACTTTTCACATTCAGTCTGGGATTTGGGAAACCGGTTTTTGGATCAATATATGAAACGATGGTGTCCCAACTCAAAAGACCTTTGCGATCAAAATTTAATCGAAGAAGCCAGCCGGTACAACCAGCGTCATCATCATATTCATCGAATACGAAATTACCCAGACTATATGCAATCAAGCCCCCTTTGTAGGATTCAACGGTTTGAAGGATATGCGGATGGCTGCCTATCACAACGGTGGCACCGGCATCAATCATTTTGCGAGCCAGGGTTCGTTGTCTTTCACTGGGAAGCGGCTCGTCTTCCCAACCCCAATGCATGTAAGTGATCACAATATCTGCGCCATATTGCTTCAGCGTTCTTTTAATATCGGCAATCACCTGTTCATCTTCAGAACTCCAGGCAACTCCCGGCCTGCTTGCGCCCGCTTCAAATTGTCTTGGAAAAAATTCGTTGTATCCTAAAAGAGCAATTCGTAATCCCTTTCGCTCAAAGATCAGCGGGGTATGCGCTTCAGATAAATTATAGCCGGCTCCAAAGTAGTTAAGTCCGCCCTTTTTCAGGTTTTGAAATGTTTCCTGCAAGGCGCTTTGACCATAATCTCCCGTATGATTATTGGCCAGTGACATGGCATGAAAATACTTTTTTAAGACGGGTACTGCTGCAGGAGTTGCCCGAAAAACATACGGCTTGCTCAATGGCTTACCACCTGACGCAACCGATGTTTCCAGGTTTCCTATATTAATATCACCGGATTTAAAAATATCAGCAAATCCAGTAAAAGGGTCCCGGCCTTTTATAATAAGGTCACCCGGCAGCATTGCTATCATTACGTCTCCCACGAAGTTGACCCGCACAATCTGGTCGTGAGCAAAACCTGCCCTGGGGAAAATTAAAAGAAATATCAAAAAACATATTATTCGAAATATTTGCATATTTCCCTTTTTAAATATTTATTTCCAGCGGCAGCAATATTGAAAGACTCGTCCCAGAGTGGGTTCATAAACATTTTGTAAGCCCGTAAATCCAAATGGCTGGTCGTCATCCCGAACTGGAAATGGAGGCAAATACTTCACCTGATGAACAGGCACTTGCCCTGCATCCGAGAGATAATAAACATAAATATTAATCGCAGCATCATCGGCTGGAGGCAAAACATAGACAACCTTAAAAAGAAAATTTGTTTTGACCATCTCTCCTTCAGCATCAGAATTATTAATTGTAATTTGTGTTGCTTCTACCATGTAAGGATTTGTCACCGGCGTTACAAGCATGGATTGAGTGGAACCGCCATAATAATGTGTGCACTCAAGATTTTTATATGCCACGGGGTAACAGGATACAAAAAACAGCGGCAGAATTAAAAGATAATGACGATAATTCTTTAAATTATTCATATTCCACCATACGCTCTTCTCTTTAGCGCCACCGGTTCCTTCTTAAAGGTTACGTTCTGCGATCTTTGTTGTAATCTTTAGTGGGCTTTGTTGATCAGTCCTCGGCGATGCGTCTGGCGATGTGATCAAGGGCCTTTTCCACCTGGTCGATGAGGATCAGGCAGAGATCGCCTCTTTTGAGGCGGTTGAAGGCATTATCAATGGCCAGAAACTCGCCGTAGATCTCCTCGATGTGGCAGGTGCGTTCGGCCCCGCAGAGGCCTTCACGCAGGAGGGTCAGGACTTCACCATCCTGACGGCCGCGCTGGCAGGCATCCTGGTAAAGGATGACCTCGTCGAAGGCGGTGCCGAGAATTTCCGTCTGACGGCGGATATCTTCATTGCGGCGATCACCGGCGCCACTGATGACCACCAACCGCTTTTTGGCCGGCATGGTCTCTATGGCGTCGACCAGTGCCCGGATGGCGTCCGGATTGTGCCCGTAGTCGGCGATGAGAGTGGCGCCGTGGTAGTTGAAGACGTTGAACCGTCCAGGCGCCGTCCGGGCGTCGTTCACGAAGCCAGCAAGACCGGCGGAGATCGTGTCCCAGGACAGTCCCAGGGCCCAGCAGGCTGCCGTGGCCGCCATGGCATTCTCGATCTGGAAGCCGAAGGTGCCGCCGCCGGTGATGGGGATGGCAGCAAGGGGAATACGATGCTCGTCCCTGCCTTCGGCACGGACGATGTAGTCGCCTTCGGCATAGACCACACGTTTCCCCTGAGCGCGGTGAGTAGCTATGACCGGATGGAAGCTGTCGCGGGCGAAGTAGATGACACTACCCGGGCAGGTGGCAGCCATCGCCGGAGACCCTCACGCAGCACGCCGCCACGTGCGGTCTCAAACACGGCAATGTCTACACAGGGATGCAGTAAGACGTTGCGAGCGCTTTTAGGGCCGCTGCAGTCACCTCTGTCAATACGCCTGCCTTCAACGTAGACGCCGTCGGTACTGGTCAGGCCCACACGCCTGCCGTTCCTGGCCAGGATATTACTGATGAGGCGCGTTGTAGTGGTCTTTCCGTTCGTCCCGGCAACAGCCACGACAGGAATGCGGGCATCCTCACCCGGCTTGAACATCATGGAAACGATGGCTTCCCCCACAGGGCGACCCTTGCCATAGGAGGGCGAAAGGTGCATGCGCAGGCCGGGGGCCGCGTTCACCTCGACGATGCCGCCTCCCTGTTCTTCCAGGGGTTTCAATACCGTCTCGCAGACTACATCGATACCGCAGATGTCGAGGCCAACGGTCTGGGCGGCGGCCTCTGCGCAGGCAGCCAGTTCCGGATGGACGTCGTCGGTGATGTCGGTGGCGGTGCCACCGGTGGAGAGGTTGGCATTGTTGCGCAGGATGATGCGGGTGCCTCTGGGCGGCACGGAGTTGGCGTCGAAACCCTGCATGACCAGGCGAGACAGGGCGATGTCATCAAAGCGGATCTTGGTAAGGGACGTGGCATGGCCTTCGCCGCGACGCGGATCGGCGTTCACCTGGTCGACCAATTCGCGCACGGTGTGTATACCATCACCGATTACCTGTGGCGGGTCGCGGCGGGCAGCGGCAACCAGCTTGTTGCCGATGACCAGGAAGCGGTAGTCGTGACCCGGCAGGTAACGCTCCACCAGGACTTCATCGCAAAATTCGATGGCCGTGTTATAGGCCGCCGTGATCTCCTCGCATGTCTGGATGTTGACCGAAATGCCTTTACCCTGATTGCCATAACGGGGTTTCACCACTACCGGGCCGCCGATTTCCTGGGCGGCGGTCCACGCATCCTCAGCGCTGGTGACCGGGCGGCCCAAAGGCACCGGCACACCCGTGGCATGCAGTAATTGCTTGGTTAGTTCTTTATCCTGGGCAATGGATTCGGCAATGGCATTGGAGAGATCGGTCTCGGCGGCCTGAATGCGACGCTGCTTGCTGCCCCAGCCGAATTGTACGAGGCTGCCCTGGGTCAGTCGGCGGTAAGGGATGCCACGGGAAACAGCGGCCTCGACGATGGAGGCAGTGGAGGGGCCGAGGCGGACATTCTCATCCAATTTCTTGAGGCGGCTAAGAGCGTTGGCACGGTCGAAGGGCTTATTTTCAAGTGCGGCCTTGATGAGTTGTTCGGCCAGATCGAAGGCAAGCCGTCCGACATCTTCCTCGCTGTATTCGACCACCACCTGGTAGGTGCCACTATTGATGGTCTCCGATGTGCGGCTGAAGGTCACAGGACAACCGGCCTGGGCCTGCAGGCCCAGAACGGAAAATTCCAGGACCCGGGCCAGGGGCACATCTTTGTAATGACCGGTGGCATTCAGAAAACCAATTTCCGGAAATCGTTCCCGCAGGCGTTCTTCGAAACCGGGGAGGGCGTCGAGGGAGCGCTCGTTCTCGTTGCACGTAACGATGGCCTCGATGGCCGTATTCCGACTCCACAGGTTGGGACCCCGCAGGGCCCGGATGCGTGAAACTTCCATGAATTCCTCTTTCTATTTCAAATGGGCACGGTTGCCCTGTCTGTTCTTCTTCTGGCGCTTGCGGCCGTTGTTGTTACGACCTTTGGGGTGCAGTTCTTCCTGTTCGAAAGCATTGATGCCGGCAGACAGCAATTCCAGCGGTACATTCAAAGCCCAGCCGGCAGCCAAAGCGGCCAGGACGTTGTCAATGCGAAAGGATTCGTTACCCAACTGCACGCTGGGAATATCGGTCAGACTGGCCAGGCGGGTTTCAATATTGCCGGCAATCAGCATGATCTCGTTTTTCTTCGCGATAACGGCGCGCCCACCTCCGGCGCAATGCTCGATTACAACAGGACTGTCAGCCTCCCGGGCAAAAAAGATCACCTCACCGTCGGAGAGTTTTGCCATTTCCACCAATTGCGGGTCAGCTGCATTGAGGATGCAAGTGCCGCTCTTGAGAACGACATCCACCTGGGTGCGCAACACCTTGTAGAGATCATCAGATTGGTCAACACGCCCACCTGACAACGATCGTAAGCCAGACCCTCGCCGAGAATAGCACGGATGCCATTCTCCAGAATGGCGGTTTCAACGGAACGGTTCAGCAGCAACCGGCGGGCGGAAGTCCAGTTGGAGGCGTCAGTCTTCTGCACGTGGCGGCCATTCAGGAAGAGGCCGTCGCTGCTGGCAAGACCGACATGCTTGCCGGACAGACGAACCAGGTGGTCGAGGCAACGGGCAACTGACGTCTTGCCCCTGGAACCCGAAATGCCGACGATGGGAATGCGCCCCGTCTCGCCTTTGGGGAAGAGGTAATCAACAATGGCCTTGCCTACCGGGCGTGGCTGGCCGACGGCTGGCTTAAGGTGCATGAGCAGGCTGGGGCCGGCGTTGACCTCGACGATCGCTCCGCGTTGCTCGAACAGGGGTTTCGATATATTTTCCGCTACCAGATCGATGCCGGCGATATCGAGGCCGATGATTCGTGCGGCCAAAGCGGCCAGGACAGCATTGTCAGGGTGTACCTCGTCGGTAACGTCGTAGGCGTGGCTGTCCGTACGCTGGATCAGAATTTTTTTGCCCGCTGCCGGAACGGATTCCGCGTTAAAGCCTTGGCGAGCCAGCTCCATGGTGACAATGGAATCTATAATAATGCCGGAGAGCGGATGCAGTTCGGTCGGTCCGCGGCGCGGGTCGGAATTGATCTGAATCTCGATCAGTTCCCTCATGGTGGATTTGCCGTCGCCTTCTACATGCACTACGTCGCCGCGGGTAGCGGCGGCCAGCTTGCCGCCGACAATGAGCAGACGGTGCTCGGTGCCCGGAATGGATCGCTCGACGAGAACGCCACTGCCTTCATTGACGGCAAAGGAATAGGCCATTTCCACTTCTTCTCTGGTCTTTACGTCGATAAAGACACCGCGACCGTGATTGCCGTCGATGGGTTTGACACAGACCGGCAGACCGATGTTCTGGGCGGCTTCCCAGGCATCTCCCGCGCTGTCCACCTCGCGGCCTTCGGGTACGGGGACGCCACAGGAGGAAAGCAATGTCTTGGTCAGGTCCTTGTCGCGGGAAATGGTTTCGGCGATTGCACTGGTCCGGTCGGTTTCCGCTGTCCATATCCTGCGCATGGCGGCACTGTAACCGATCTGCACCAGGTTGCCGCCGGGCAGAAGACGGATGGTGGGGATGCCTCGTTCGGTTGCGGCATCAACAATGCTAGCCGTGCTGGGACCGAGACAGAGAGAGTCCGCCATGTCGGTGAGGCGCTCGATGGTGCCGGCCACATCGAAGGAGCGGTCCTCCATGGCCGCCAGGATCAGATCGCGGGCGGCATAAAGGGCAGCGCGGGTGACATCCTCCTGCCAGGCTCGTATAACCACTTTGTAGATTCCACGGCGGTTGGTCTCGCGGGCCTTGCCGAAGCCGCCGGGGAGGCCGGCCAGGTTTTGCAGTTCCAGGGTGACGTGCTCCAGGATATGACCGGGCCAGGTGCCCTCTTTCACCCGGCGCAGGAAGCCGCCCCGCTCCCCATAGCTGCAGCGATGCTCAACCAGGGAGGGGAGCCAGGCTGACAGACGCTCGTAGAATCCGGGTAAAGCGCTGGAGTTGGTATCCTCCAGGCCATGGATGTTGACCCAGGCCTCCAGCACGGGACGATAGGTCCACATGTTAGGGCCGCGCAGGGGAACGATCTTCAGGAATTCGATATCTTTTTTGCTCATAATAGTGTCTTTCCGGGTACCCGCGCAGGATGCGGGGGATCGCCTGGTATCGTTTTCACATCGGATTGGATGTCAAAATTATCGATCACTTTACTTATTTTATCAAAGTGAATCATAGGAAACCATCCAGTAACTTGCGGCTGCTCCGGTCCAGTTTGGTCAGATCACGCACCAGGAACTGGATGCCGTTGCTGTCGGAAATCATGAGCATGGTCCGGGAAATACGGCGGATGTCATCCTCGCTCTCAAGCACCAGGGCGAAGGGACCGCGGTCGGTGTCCACCTGCCATGTGCTGGGCGTCGCGAAACTGGAAATGGTTTTAATGGCACGGATCTCAGGCACAAACTCGCGGCTGGCCAGTTCTTCTTCCACCAATCGGCGCTGGGCGTCGGGCAGGTCGGCAAGATGTTCGATCCAGGCCAGTTCGTGGCCATCCATGCTCACCAGGGAAATGCTATTTTCCGGGGCGGCAATGGGAAAGGATCGCACTGGAACAACTTCTTCCTCGGTGCCCTGGGCGGTGGTGAGCATCAGTCTGCCAAAGGGATTGCGGACCAATTGAAGGTTGAGGGTACTCATGCTGCGTGCTCCCTGAACCGGTCAACGGCACGCGGGATTTCCGGTTCGGTATCGACATTGCGGGCCTGGGCCTGGTAGAGACGGTAATAGTGGCCTTCCTTAGCCATCAGTTCATCGTGGCTGCCCATTTCCACCACCTGGCCGCGGTCCATGGCCACGAGTCGGTCGGCCTTACGCAGGGTGGACAGGCGATGGGCGATAGCAATAGTAGTGCGGCCGCGTACGAGGTTGTCCAGGGCCTTCTGGATTTCCTTCTCGGTCTCGGTGTCGACTGAGGAGGTGGCCTCGTCAAGGATGAGGATCTTCGGATTGATGAGGAGGGCCCGGGCGATGGATATACGCTGGCGCTCGCCGCCAGAGAGGCCCTGGCCGCGCTCACCCAGCAGAGAGTCATAGCCATTGGGCAGGCCCAGGATAAACTCGTGGGCATGGGCTGCGCGGGCGGCGGCGATGATTTCTTCGCGGGTGGCGTCCGGTTTGCCATAGGCGATGTTTTCGGCGATAGTGCCGAAGAAGAGAAAGGGCTCCTGCAGAACCAGGCCGATGTTTCTGCGGAACTCGGCCACCGGCACAGAACGCACGTCCACACCGTCGATAAGCACGGAGCCCTCGGTTACGTCGTAGAAGCGGCAGATGAGATTCACAAGAGTGGTCTTGCCGGAGCCGGAATGACCGACGAGTCCGATCATTTCGCCGGACTTGATCGTCAGGCTGACATCATGCGTTACAGCGCGGGTGCCATAGCGGAAGCCGACGTTGCGTAACTCAATTTCGCCGCGAACGTCCATGAGATGCACCGGGTTGACAGGCTCCGGTACGCTGGAAACGTGATCGAGGATATCGAAGATGCGCTTGGTGCCTGCGGCGGCCTTCTGGGTCACTGAAACAATGCGGCTCATGGAATCGAGGCGAGTGTAGAATCGACCGATGTAAGCAAGGAAGGCCGTGAGCACGCCGACGGTGATCTCGCCTTTGCTGATTTGCCAGATGCCGAAACCCCACACAACCAGCAGACCGACTTCGGTGAACAGAGTCACTGTGGGACTGAAGAGGGCCCATATCTTGTTAATGCGGTCGTTTAATACCAGGTTATGTAAGTTGGCTTCACGGAAACGGGCGGCCTCGCGCTTTTCCTGGGCGAAGGCCTTGACCACACGGATACCGGGGATGACGTCAGACAGCACGTTGGCAACCTCGGCCCAAATGCGGTCCACCTTCTCGAAACCGGTGCGCAGGCGGTCGCGCACGTTATGGATCATCCAGGCGATGATGGGCAGAGGGAGCAGGGTGACCAGCGCCAGCCATGGATGGATGGAGAAAAGGATTATCGCAGTGAGGAGGATCATCAGAACGTCTGTGGCGAAATCCAGAAGGTGCAGCGAGAGGAAGAGGTTGATGCGGTCCGTCTCCGAACCGATGCGGGCCATCAGGTCACCGGTGCGCTTGCCGCCGAAGTACTCCAGCGACAGCTGTAACAAGTGCTCAAAGGTAGCGGTACGCAGGTCACGACCGATCCGCTCGGACACCAGGGCCAGAATATAGGTGCGGGCCCAGCCCAAGCCCCAGGCAAGCAGGGCGGCGCCCAGCAAGCCGCTGAGGTATAGCTCTACCAGGCGAACGTCGATGGGCTTGCCGTTCTGGAACGGGATCAGCACGTTGTCCATTAGCGGCATGGTCAGGTAGGGAGGTACCAGGGTGGCGCCGGTGGAGGCCAGTGTCAGCAGGAAGCCAGCCAGCAGACGACCCTTGTAAGGCCTGGCAAAGCGCCACAGGCGGAAGAGCGTCCATGTGGAAGGCGGTGTCTGCGTTTCCCGGGTGCAGATCGGACACTCCTCGATACCAGGCTCAAGGGGCAATTTGCACCTGGGACATAGGATTTCCTCATGTTTAGCCACCGGCTGGCCGGTGATGGTGCTATCGAGTTGCTCCTCAAAAGCCCTCCTGACGCTGAGGGCGGCCATGTTGCGGTTCATGGTATAGTGCCAGATGGCCAGACGACCGCCGTCGTCCACCAGCTCCAGCGTGCCTACGCCGACATGGCTGCGATGGCGGAGGGAGAGTCCCGCACGGAAATCCCAGCTTTTCCATTCGCCGTTGCCCGGAATGTGCGCCAAAAGGCGTCGGTTGGTGATAACCACCAGGTTGTCGGCAAAGTGGAGGCGGGCGTCGAGATCGGTCTCCACCCAGGACTCAACGGTTTCACCGGCGACGAGGCAGTTTTGCACATCGCCACGCCAGGAATTGGGCAGTGATTTTTCAGTGTTCGCGGGAGGGACGGCGCTGGATGTCATATTTCGTTTTTTAAAATGATAACAGTTTCATTTTAGCGGGCATGAATATAGGAGAGGGTGTCTTGTTTGTCAAGAGGATAATAATTATATAAAAAGTAGTGCCCTGTTCACAGTGTCCGGACGAGCCGATTTTCCTATTATTCGTACAATGTCTAATAATATTGAGTATTTCAGTTTGTAAGTAAAATAGGCAGTTATAAAAAAAGAGGCTGGAACTTTTCCCCCTTTGGTTTTGTCTAAATAACAAAAAGAATGGAACATTTTCACATCAAAGGAGGAAACGTCATGAAATCATTATTAGCAGTGTGTGCGGTTTTATTCATGTGGGTCAGCTTTGCCGCTGCCGAAACCATCGGCGATACGATAGAAGTCAGCATTGTGTCCGATAACGGCCGCATGCTGCCATTCTACCACGTGAAAGATCATCCGGCGCTGAAAAAGGTTTACGCAGAAGCTGTAAAAGGCGATCATTATCGGATTGTTGTACGCAACAAACTCAACCGGAGAGTTGGCGTTGTTGTCGCAGTGGACGGCAGGAATATCATTTCGGGACAAAAGTCATGGCTCAAAAATCATGAAAGAATGTATGTTCTTGAACCCTACACGACCAATGAATATTCAGGCTGGCGGTCGGCACAGGACACCATCAACCGTTTCTACTTTACCGATGTCCCGGATTCGTATGCCGCGGCATTTGGCGACGAGTCCGCCATGGGAGTTATCGCCGTGGTGGCTTATCCCGAAAAGCGTCGCTTCCGTCCCTATAAGGACGGTTTTTTCTCTGCGCCGTGGAAGAGGGATCGCTCCGAAGCCGAACCGGCTATGGCCGGGAAGAATATTCACCTTCTTACCGTGTTTCATTCAATCCCGAAAGAAAGGCCGCGGAGTCCATTCTGATTAAATACGAATGGCGTGAAACTCTCTGCAAAAAGAATATCGTTGATTGCTATGGCTCATCCGATCGATATTCATCAAACCGGATCTGGAACAATAACGGCTACGCACCGCCGCCTCCATGGAGACGTTAATATTCAGGACACACACATTCAAATCAGGCAGGGTCAAAAAGCCCCTGCCTGATTCACCGGCCCTGGCATAATAAGACTGCGCTCCGAAGAAAAAGAGCTGCTAACCCAGTTCGAAGCTGGTCACCCCGAATATTTTATTCAAAGGCAGAGCAGGAACCGTCCCGGAATACATGCGGGCAGTTTCAAAAACCATTTGCATATTGTAGCGTGTGACAAGCCTGGCGACGACCCATAATAATATTTGGGTTTCCTGAACGGCCTTGTGCTGAAGGCTGATATAGTTTAGTATTGCCTGCAAACAGGGATTGAGGGAGGTTGAACAATGGAATACCGGATACGCTTGGGGACAAGTACGGACATCGATGTTCTGACCGCGATCATACAGGATTCTTTCCTGGATGTGGCCGAACGGTTTGGGCTCACCCCGCAGAACAGCCCGACCCACCCTTCCAATTGCAGCTCTGAATGGATCATACGGGAAATGAACCGGGGCGTCACCTACTATATTCTTGAAAACGGGGAACAGCCCGTGGGATGTGTTGCTCTGGAAAAGATAAGCGATGAGGTCTGTTATCTGGAACGTCTCGCGGTTTTACCCGGGCAGCGCCGGCAGGGATTTGGTGAAGCACTGGTGAAGCACGCCTTGTCGGAAGCGAGGAACCTCGGCGTTTTTCGCGTGCAGATCGGTATTATTGCCGAACACCGGGAATTGCATGACTGGTATGAAAAACTTGGATTTGAAAAAGTGGAAGAAAAAATTTTCCCGCAACTTGTTTTCCCGGTAACCTTTATGTCTTACTATTTCCTGTAAGATTGCATCACCCTGTACGACAAATATGACAATGCATCTCACACTGCGTTTAGAGAAACCCTTTTATATAATCATGATTATTCCCATTTCGGCATCTTTCTTCTCTCATCGTCGACCTTTTTCATGTTGACACTCGCCCTGTTAACCCTATATAGGGTGTCTCACAATTTTTTTTAATTTTCTGACTAAAAAAGAGTATAAAATAATTATGGACATAATTCTCTTCATCATGGATTTTTTTATCCACCTCGACAAGTATCTGCCCATGATTGTCGACAGTTTTGGCGTCTGGGCTTACGTCATTGTATTTATAGTCATATTTTGCGAAACCGGCCTCGTTGTCACACCGGTTCTGCCGGGCGATTCACTGCTTTTCACTCTGGGGACACTGGCCGCACTGGGGGCGCTTAACATTGAAGCCTTACTGATTCTGCTTAGCATTGCCGCCATCGCCGGGGACAGTGTCAACTATGCGATCGGCCATTACATCGGCCCCAAAGTCTTTCATTACGAGGAAAGCCGTTTCTTCAAAAAGCAATATCTTATAAAAACACATGAATTTTATGAAAGGCACGGTGGAAAAACCATTATTATCGCCCGATTTATGCCGTTTATTCGAACCTTTGCCCCTTTTGTGGCCGGTGTCGGGGCAATGAGTTATCCCAAATTCATTTTATATAATATTGTCGGCGGCATCACATGGGTTTGCGTTTTCCTGCTGGGCGGCTATTTCTTCGGCAATATTCCGGCGGTCAAAAGAAACTTTACAATCGTTATTCTTGCGATCATTATAATTTCCGTGATGCCGGGTGTCATTGCATACATTCGTCAGAAAATGATCACCCGGCAAAAAACGGCATAGATAATAAAGGTCAATTAATGAGAACGAAACTTACAGTTATTAGCACGTTGGCATTATTGCTTCTCCTTTCACTGCCCGTCGAGGCAAAAAACATCTTCATGGCCGGCCGCGACGTTACGGTGGAACAGGGACAAACGGTGGAAAATGTGGTTGTTGTCGGCGGACAGGCAACAATAAACGGGCTGGTTGAGCAGAATGTCATTACCGTTGGCGGATCCGTCGTATTGACCAATAATGCCGTTGTCCGCGGGAATGTTATCGTGGTTGGCGGTATTGTGGTAAAAGGCAGCGGTTCTCTCATTTTCGGTGACGTTACGGAAGTAAACTCCACCACCCTTGCGGATTCCATTAACGCGGCCATGAGGGGGGAACTGGAAGGCTGGTCTTTAATTCTCAATGTTATTTCTTTGTGCTTTTTCGCCATCATCCTGATTATCGCACTGATCATGGCGCTGGGATGCTGTTGTCAGCACTATCCGGACCTACACCTTAAAATCTTTTTTCTGGGGATTTCTGGCAACGTTAATGATCGTGCCCTTCTTTATGCTGCTGGCGATCTCTGTCATCGGCATCTTATTGATACCGCTGGCGTTCACGGCACTGTTGCTGGCGGCTATCATCGGCTTTACCGCGTGTGGTTCACTTCTTGGCAACATTATCATCACCAAAATATTCCGCGGATATCAGAAATCAATAGTGAAAGAAACACTGGTGGGGTTGTGTTTGCTGTGGCTTCTCGGATGGATACCTTTTTGCATCGGAATGTTGATCAAGACGTTAGCCATCACCTTCGGGCTCGGAGGCGTCCTGCTGGCCCTCGCAAGCAGAAAAACCCGTCAGTAAAAAATCCATTGCCATGCGGTTGAATAATTCCGGGTCCTGAATATGCAGGGCATGCCCGCAGCCCTCAAAAGCGGCAACCCTGGCATCGGGTATCTGCTTTTGCATGTAGTCATAATTTGCTGCGGGATAATAATTGCTTTCGGTTCCGTAAACCAGGAGGCAGGGAACCGAAATGCTTTTCAAAACCGGCCGGTAATCCTGCACCGCCATGGCGATCCAGAAAGCGGCGATGACCGATGCGTTGTTCTTTTTCTCGATAATCAGAATTTTTTCTATTCCGGCGCAGGAATAGTTCTTGATGTATTCGAAAATCACGTGCGCGCCCATCGACCAGCCGATCAATGATATTTCAGATAAATTGAGGTGGTCGATCAACTGTCTTAAATCTTCAGCCAGCCTCCGGATGGTCAGGTGATCCGTTGCTGCCTCAGACAGTCCATGGCCGCGCAAATCGGGTGCAATGACTTGAAAGCGTCCTGCCAGTTCGGGAATTTGTTTTCGGAAGAAAAGGGAACTTGCCGTCAGTCCGTGAATGAACAAAACCGGTTTCCCGGCGCCGCTTGTCTGATAATGCAGACGGACACCGTCATCGGCTGTAAAGAAAGGCATCGTTCATTCTCCCTGATGATGCATGATCCATTTGTTAACAGGGCTTGCCCTATCCTACACCCATTCCTCAGAAAGCACGTCACCCTGGATGCTGATGACCACAGATTTCAGCGGCACTTTTCTTGTTGACTTCTGCAGGGCGGCCTGGGCAATCTGCATTAATCCCCGGCAGCAGGGCACCTGCATCGTCACCACGGTGAGCGTGTTGATCCGGGCCTCATCCACCATCCGCCGGATTTTTTCAACATATTCATCCAATCCCTCATCGAGCTTGGGACACGCAATGGCCAGGCTTTTGCCTTTTAAAAATCGCTCATGAAAATCCCCCAGGGCAAACGCGACGCAATCCGCGGCCAGCACGACGTCTTTGCCGCGGAAAAAGTCGGCGGCGGGATTTATCAGGTGCAGTTGAACCGGCCAGTGAGTCAGCTCGGACGGCTGCCCGGACGTTTGCGCCTTGCCGGGAACCTGATCCTTTCGTTCAAAGACGGCGTGAGCTGAACCGGGACAAGAGCCGGCTCCGCCCATGACATGAAGATTTTGCGGCACTGCCTGGCCTTTTTTCGGGGCAATCGCCTCCTGAACTTTGTTTACGTCAAAGGGATCCGCGTCACGCTCTTCAAGAGTAAGCGCGCCTTCGGGACACTCACCGATACAGGCCCCCAATCCATCGCAGAAAACATCGCTGACCAGCTTGGCCTTGCCGTCGATGATTTTAATGGCTTCTTCGGCACAGCCCGGCACGCACAATCCACAGCCGGTGCATTTTTCTTCGTCAATTTTAATGATTTTGCGCTTCATAATCATTCCCACCCCGCATCGGCATTTAGGCCATTTTTTTCATCGCGTCGACCAGTTCCTTCACGGCAGCTGCTGACTTTTCCAGTGCTTTCTGCTCATCCGCCGTTAACTTCAGCGTGATAACCTGCTCGATGCCGTTTTTCCCCAGTTTGACCGGCACACCGACAAATAAACCGGAAATGCCGTATTCACCTTCCAGAAAAGCGGCGCAGGGTAAAATTTTCTTTTTGTCCTTCAGGATGGATTCCGCCATTTCAACCGCCGCCGAGGCTGGAGCATAGTAGGCGCTGCCTGTTTTCAGAAGACCAACGATTTCCGCACCGCCATTGCGTGTGCGTACGGTCAGCGCATCAATACGTTCGGGAGGCATCAGTTCCGTGATCGGCACGCCTGCCACGGTGGAAAACCGCGGCAGCGGCACCATCGTATCACCATGGCCACCGAGCACGAGCGCCTGAATGTTTTCGACGGAGACATCCAGCTCCATCGATATAAAGGCGCGAAACCGCGCGGAATCGAGCACTCCGGCCATGCCGATGATTCTGTTTTTAGGAAATCCGCTCTCTTCCATCGCCACGTGGCACATGGCGTCGAGTGGATTGCTAACAATGATGAGGATGGCATTGGGTGAATATTTTGCAACCTGCCCCACCACGCTTTTCATGATACCGCGGTTGGTCGCCAGAAGGTCGTCACGGCTCATGCCCGGTTTGCGGGGGATTCCCGCCGTAATGATCACAATGTCGGAGTTGGCCGATACCTCATAATGATTGGCGCCAACAAGATGCGCATCATGTTTTTCAATGGGCGCCGCTTCAGCCAGGTCCAGCGACTTGCCCTGCGGCACGCCTTCAATGATGTCAATCAGCACAACGTCTGCCAGCTCTTTTTCCGCCAGCCTCTGCGCCGCCGTCGCACCTACATTACCCGCTCCTATTACCGTAACTTTTTGATTCATATCAAGAGACCCTTTAATCACGTATTTATTTTCAAGGTTTTTATAACAAAAGGCGGAATAAATCAATCGCATGAAACGCGTCAGCTGCCGCGGCTACTTAACCACCATCGGAATTCCGGCAACCATCAGGATGACACGACTCGCGGCCTTAGCCAGAATTTGATTGGCCCGGCCCAGCACGTCGCGGTAAATGCGTCCCTGCGGATAGGGCGGCACAAGACCCAGGCCCACTTCATTGGACACGACCAGCCACTGCCCGCTGATCCTGGACTGCGCGTCAATAATTTCTTCCATTTCAATACTGACTTTGTGCATGATGGTTTCGGCAGGCGTTTCTTCCCGAAAGGAAAGGAGAATATTGCTGACCAGCAGAGTAATGCAGTCAACGATCACCACTTCGGCCCGCGGTGCGTCAAGACGACGGCCGATATTGAGCGGACATTCAAGCGTCTGCCATTGGGCCGGACGCGATGCCTGATGGTTGCGGATGCGCTCGGCCATTTCATCATCGCCGGCTGCGGCCGTGGCGATGTAAAGAACGGATTTTCCTGAATCCCGGGCGATTTTTTCTGCGAAAGAACTTTTGCCGCTGCGCGCGCCACCCAAAAAAAGCGTCAGGCCGTTTACGGGGATTTCAGGAATCATACCTGTTCTCCTTTCATCGCTGCTTGAATAGCCGCAGAGGAGGTCAGAAAGTCCACCTCTGAAAATACTTCAACAGTTAGGACACCCCGGTAGCCGGTGCGAACAAGTTCATTGAGGACGGCACGCAGTTTTTCCTGCGATACATTCGCCAGCGACCTGTGATCGCGTCCGTCGATTCCGTGGATGTGAACGACGCGCGTTCGCGGCAGAGCCCCGTGCAAGTAAGCACCCGCATCGTGACCGTCGAGCCAAAGATGTCCAATGTCCACTGTACGGCTCACGGCAATCCGTTTCAGCACCGGTTCGTAGAAATCAAGCGGATAACCTTCCAGGTTTTCGACAGCCAGTTTTTCGACTCCTCCCGCGCATTCTCCGACAATTTCCAGCGATCGGACGGCCTGTTCCAGCCAGTACCGCATCACTCCTGACGATGCGCCGTTACGGACTGATTTCCCGTTTAGGTGCAATACATAAGCCCACGGATCAAGCCTGCCACTGCTTTCGATGACCCTGCGGGCCTTGTCGATAGAGGCATGGCACGCAGTGCCGTCATCTGCCAGACGCAAATCCAGAGGCAGGTGGACAGTGTATGTCAGGTCCTGGTCAGAACCGATCCTGCGAAGCTCATCAATTTCCTCTTTCGACGGCAGATTGTTCATGCCATCGTCCACATCGAACAGTACCAGCTCCACATCCCGTACTTTCCCCGCCAGATACCGAACATTGGACAAAATATCCGCGGGAATGATGTAGGAGGTCGTGCCCAGCCTGAAAGAAAAACCATTCGTTTCTATCATACAGTTAAACTCAGCAAAACAGCTACTTCTACCACCTCGACCAGCATACCGAAAACATCACCGGTCACACCGTTTATACGGCGATAAGAAAGCATCAGCACGGCGGCCGCTGCAACCCCGGCGGTAACCAATGCAAAAAACCCCGGAATGCCGAGCAAACAAGCAAGGCCAAGCGGAAAAACCGCGGAAATAAAAACGACACTCCGCTTGAATCCTGAAGCGAAATCAGCGGCCATTCCGTCGGGATTGGCAAGCGGCATTAGCGAAGCGGGCAGGATCATCCAGCGGCTGACCGTTGCAGCGAGAATGATGCCAAGACCGTTTGAAGATGTGAGGATACTCAACGCCACGATTTTGGAAAACAAAACCAGAATCAGGCCGATGCCGCCAAACGTTCCCAGATGCGGGTCTTTCATGATTTCCAAACGCCGTTCGGGAACATTTGAAGACAGTAAACCATCGCAGCAGTCCGCCAATCCGTCGAGATGCAGTCCGCCGGTCAGACAGACCCACACCACGAGTGTCATGACGCCAACGGCCAGAGGTGGAAAATACTGTTTCAGCACGTACCATACAAGCCAGGTCAATCCGCCGATCACAATACCGACCATCGGATACCAGATTCCGGCCCGGCCGCTGTCGCCGGGCTGCCAGCTTCCCCGTATTCCGAATGGCAGCGTCGTCAATAATCCAAAAGCAATACGCAGATTCCTCATGATTTCCCTTCATCCTTCGGTTGCTGAGCCTGTCGAAGCGCCCTCTATCCTTTATCGCTCACACCGGCTTCGGCGAATGTCGCCATTTCCCTGATGATGCGGGACGCGGCTTCGATCAGGTGAAACGTCAGCACCGCCCCGGTTCCTTCCCCCAGGCGCAGGTTCAAATTAATGAGTGGAGTCAGACCGAGATGTTTATGCATCACCCGATGACCTATTTCCACCGATTCATGAGAGCCGAATAAATAAGTACGCACATCAGGCACGAGGCCGACCGAGATCATCGCGGCGGCAGTTGAGATAAAGCCGTCCACGACAACCGGGATGCGGCGGGCGGCCGCGGCAATCATGACACCGGCAAGCCCGGCGATTTCCAGACCTCCGACTTTGCACAGAACATCCATCGCGTCTTTCGGATCAGGCCTGTTCAAAGCAATGGCCTGTTCGATCACTTTCACTTTGTGAGCCAGTCCCGCATCGTCAAGCCCGGTTCCGCGGCCGGTCACCGCGGCAACCGGCAATCCGGTCAAAATGGCCGCAATGGCCGATGACGGTGTGGTGTTGCCGATTCCCATATCCCCGGTTGCAATCAAGTCAAGACCGTTTTCTGCAACCCCGGCAAGCACTTCCATGCCGACAACAAGAGCTTCTTCGGCTTCTGTTTGGGTCATGGCCGGTCCCTTGGCCATGTTGCGCGTGCCACGGGCGACCTTGCGGTGTAGCAGTCCGGAGAGGGAGGGGTCAAAGTCAGATGCAACACCTATATCAACAATAGTTAATGACGCCCCGGCCTGACGAGCCAGCACATTAACGGCGGCCCCACCCCGCAGGAAATTCATTACCATTTGCTTTGTGACCTCTGCAGGGAAAGCGCTGACTCCTTCCGCAACGATGCCGTGATCGGCAGCCATCACAATGACCGCTTTGCGGGAAACGGAGGGACAGGGATCTGCCTTCATTCCGGCCAGTCGGATGGAAATTTCTTCTAGCCTTCCGAGGCTCCCGGGCGGTTTAGTCAACTGGTTTTGCCGTATTCGGGCGTGGTTCGCCGCATCCAGATCAACAGGCGGGATCAACGGATAATTCATGGTGTTTTCCTTTGCATCATCTCGAGATATTTATATCCGGATGAAAAAATAATGCCATAATCTCAACGGCGTCAAAAATGCGGGGGGATGCCCTGTTAATCAAGTCAGCGTTTATCGGATGAATTCTACGGTTTTTTACCGCCGGTACTTCAGGAAAATTTTTCCAGAATCTTTTTACCGCTTCAAATTTGTTGTCATTGATCATCGGCGCAAATACAATAATGTCGGGCGATGCACCGATAATACCTTCTGCGCTGTAACGGGGGTAGTTGGCCAGGTCAGTGCCTGCAACATTAAAGCCCCCGGCACGCTCAATGACTTCATTGATTAATGTACCCCCGCCGGCTGTAACAATGGGCTCCAGACCAAGCTGGAAAAAAACACGCGGTTTATTTTTATGCCGGGTCTGTGCTGTAACACGATCCAGTCTCTTTTGAAGTGTGACCACAAGCTTCCCCGCATTTTTTTCCTGGCGGGTGATTTCACCGATGTGCAAAATGCTTTTCAAAACTCCGCGCGTGTCGGAAGGATTTGTCACATAAACGGGCAGCCCGAGCCTCTCCAGCTGCAGGATCGTTTCCCTGCGATTCCCGTCAGCAGTGGCAAGAATTAAATCCGGCTTCAACGAGACAATCTTTTCTATGGATGGATTTGTAAATCCGCCGATCCGCGGCTTTGAGCGCGCTGCGGCCGGCCAGTCACAAAAAGTGGTTACACCAACGATGCTACTTTCCAGGCCGAGTGCGTAAAGCGTCTCCGTGATGCCGGGTGCAAGGGAAACAATTCGCCGCGGCACGGAATTGATCCGGACGAGACGGCCTGTTTCATCTTTGAATTCATCGGCGTAAGATATATATACGCAAGCAGCCATCAGCAAAACGGTTAATAAAAATATTAACGTCTTCTGAGAGTTTGTTAATCGTTTGCACATCATTTTTTGCTCACATCAACATCTGCCATAAAACGGCCTTACGGAACGGTCAATCAACCACATCGCAGCAAGTTGTCGAGGTATGAAATGAACGTTATTATATCACAGCAAGCTGCAGAGAATTAACGCTCGTCCCGCGCAAGCGGGATTAAAACTCATAAGACACGCTTCCGAAAACAGACCTTCCCCTTCCCGGATAGCCGCACATCGTAGTATTGAAAGTGGTCTGATCGGTAAAAGACTGCAGACGGGTATCGTATGGACTGTCAAACAGGTTATATCCGGCCAGCGACAAAACCCAATGCTTGAACAGACGCTGTTCGATCTTTAAATCCGTTGTCCAGTATGACCCGATGGTATAGTTTACGGTTTGAGTATCAGGATAGGTGGTGGACTCTGTATTATAAACAATCTGGTCACCCACATACCGCAACGTAGCCGTCGCGGTCAGCCCGAAATTACTCTTGTATGTCAGATCGCCTTTGAACTGATTCTCCGGTGTCATGGTGGCGCGCCGTTTGACCATGAGGTACTGAAAATCCGGCGGGAAATCAGGCGGGTATCCGTAATCCTGCTTCAAATAGTCACGGTTTTCCTCTTCCGCCTTCGTGTACGTATAACTTAACCCCAGAGATACTCCATAGAAGGGCCCTACCTTAAGGCCTGCCTCAATACCATCCGCCCTGTAGCCGGCCAGGTTGATAGGGCTCCATACCCCCTGCGAATCCGGCTCCCACTGGATTTTATCATCCACATTCCAGTGAAAATACGACATGGTCATGAATAATTTGTCGTTGAACAATGACTGCTCGACAGTAACATCCGTATGCCAGCCGTTCTCGGGCTTAAGATCGGGGTTTCCCCTGTTGTAAGGATCGGCCGGCCAATAAAGATCGTTCAGCGTAGGCGCCAGGAAGTGTTTCCCGTGGCTGATCTTCAACGCTGTTGATTCAAACGGATTGATGACAATGCCTACGCGGGGCAGATTTTCCGAACCGAATGCGGAGTTAATTTCATGACGGAAACCGGCAAAAGCTTTCCCGTATTTAAAAGGCCTGTATTCAGCTTCCATAAAATAACCCTGTGTAAATACGTGAGCCTCTATCGTCGAATCGGACCCGTCACGGAGGCCCGATGCCACCAGACCATAACTTTGATTCTTCCAGTTGAAATCCTTGTACTCGAAACCCAGCAGCAACAGGGTTCCCTCAAAGGGATAAACGTCCAAATGACCATCTGTTCCCAGTACCCTGTTCTTCACCCAGTTTTCCGCCCCCGTACCGTCGAATGCGTATCGGGCATAGTTGTAATTTTCCAGGTTTGTGTAATAAGCTTTCAGGTCATAACCGAACCATTTGATCGGTTTGCCCTTAACGTTCAAGACCAGATGCCCGTCTTTATCACTGCTGTGATCCAGCAGAGTTGCCGACTCGCTGTTGTAAAATCTCTCACCGCCGACATAATAATCCTGTGTGCCGGCAGGCGGTTTGACGCCCGGCACACCGTATGACCTGTCTATATAATCACCGTAAAGACTGATATGGATTTTTTCCTTCTTGTCAAACAACAACTTCAGGGACACGTCATTCTGCCGAAGCCAGCTGTTGTCCCTGAACCCGTCTGTCTCTGTTCTGCCGGCAGTCAGGTAGTATCCGAAATCACCGATGACGAACATCCCGTTTTCCGCAGCCATTCGATATGTGTTTTGTGTACCGTAACCGGCGCTGACCTTCAGATCCATTTTATCCCTTGACGGTTCCTTCGTAATGATATTGACGGTTCCAGCCATAGCTCCCGATCCATAGAGAAGCGAACCGGAACCTTTGACGGTTTCGATCCGCCCGATGTTGTCGACGGGAATCTTTCCCACATCCGCAACACCCAGTGACGGTGCACCGAAGTTGACGCCGTTGATCAGCACCTGGGTCGCATTGCCCCGCATGCCGCGAATATGGATCTCCTGTGTCGCTCCACCGTAATTGCCGTAGGTCTGCCAATCGATCCCCGGTTCACTCGCCAGTAACTCTCCGACCGTTTTCGATCCCGACGCCTGAATATCTTTACTGTCCTTGATAATAACGGAATTGGGAATGTCTTTTCGTGTCGAAGGAAGCTTCGTGGCACTGACCACCACCTCTTCCATACGGATAGCCTTGTCGGAAGGATCACCTTTCTGTGCTTCTTCCGTAGGTGTCAAATCTTCCCGGGAGTTGCCCTTCTGCGCTTTCCGCTTACAGTTGCGGGGCAGCGCCGGATTTAAACCGGCTTCCTTTTATTGAACAGCCTGATCAGGTTAACAATGTCACGCGGGTCGAGCCGTCATGCGGATTGAGGTCAATCCCGACATCGACATCATAAACCTCTTTCATATTTCGCGCGGTTAAAACATCCGCGGGAGTTCCTATAGCATATTTTTTCCCTTTGTAAAGCAAAAGAAGCCGGTCGGCGTTTTGCGCCGCCAGATTGACATCGTGTGTGACAAAAATCACTGTCAGATGGCGTTCCTGGTTCAATTGCTTCAGCAGGGACAGAAACTGCGCCTGATGTTTTAAATCCAGAAAAACCGTGCTTTCATCCAGAAGCAGAATCTTCGGCTCCTGCGCCAACGCGCGGGCAATCAGCACACGCTGCCGCTCACCCGCTGAAAGTTCATTGAAGCGGCGCTGCGCAAAGGACAGGCAGTCTGTCCGGGCCATGGCTTCACGGGCGATGCGGTAATCCGTCCTGGTTTCAAACGCCAGCGAGCCCCGATAAGGGAAACGCCCCATCATGACAATTTCTTCTGCAAAAAACGGAAAGACTGCGGGTGATTCCTGCGGAACAATGGCCACGGTCCGGGCAATCTCGCGGCGCGTCCATTGCTTCGTGTCTTTGCCTTCGATGAGCATCCGGCCGGAAAGTGGAAACAGCGTGGCGTTGATTAATTTAAGCAGCGTGGTTTTTCCCGATCCGTTGGGCCCGATCACCGCGACGATTTCGGCCCTGTCCAGGCCCAACGATATATCTTCCAGCACGGGTTTGTCCGTATAGCAAAAGGAAATATTCTGCATGCAGAGAACCGACATTATCCGCGCCCCTTTCTTCTCATGAGAAAAATAAAATAGGGAGCGCGAACACCAGGCGCATCATGTGCGGAACCATGATACCGATGAAACCGATAATACCGGCGAATGAAACAGCAATGGCCGTGATCAATGACGTGACAATTAGCAAAAGATACTTCGTCGCCAGGACATTAACACCGAGCTGCAGGGCGGTTTCTTCCCCCTGAACGATTAAATTCAGTTTGCGGGCCTGAGTGTAAAGCAGGACGAAACATGCCGCGAAACATAAAGCGGTTCCGAAAATCTCCTTCAGGGACGCCCGGGAAAGATCGCCCATGAGCCAGAAGCTGATGCTGTGCAGTTCCATGCTGTTGACAACGGAAAGAGCAAAGAGAATCGCAGCGGAGAAAAAGGAGTTCACCACAACACCGGCCAGCAGAAGCGAATTGTCCAGAAGCACACCTCTGGAACCGCCAGCCACAATAAAAACCAGAAAAACGGTCGCCAGCGCGCCGCAGAAGGCCAGAAAGGGAACGCCCAGATAAAAGGAAGCTGCGCCGACAACAATGCCGACAATCGCACCAAGCGCTGAACCGCCGGAAATGCCCAGCACATAGGGATCAGCCAGCGGATTGCGCAAAAGCGCCTGAAAAACAACTCCTCCTAGCGACAATGACGCACCCACGATGCCGGCAAATAAAATCCGCGGTAGCCGCACGGAAAATAAGATCAGTTCTTCTTCGGATGTACCGGACGCGTTGCCGAAAATCGCGCCGGAAACCGCCCTGAATACGTCAGCGGGAGCGATGTGGATGGCGCCCAGGCAGAGTGCGGCAAAGCAAAGCATCAAAAACAACAGAAACAGAAGCGCGCTGATTCGCAATACGCGTGTTAAGGTTACGCGACGATAGATGATGTTCTTCCCTCCTTGTTTGACGGGAATTTTTCAAACCTGTCGATACGCTTTGCGGCATTTTTAATCAAGAAAATTTTCTGCTGACGCACTGAACGTCCGTGATGGTCTGGATTTTTGTACGGACAGACGGGAGTTCTTTCAGCGCCACTTTTTCCCGACCGCAGCCAGGTAAATGGTGAATTCCTCTTCACTGTCCACGCCCAGAAGCTCATCACACGCCTGCTGATCATAAGCGGCAACAGCACAAATTCCTGCACCGATTGTCTGACCGGCCAGATAAAGATTCTGACAGACATGACCGGCGTCAATGGCAATGACTTTGTGCGCCGCCAGATCGTAGCGCCACTCCATCCTCGCTGGAATCGCCGTCCAGAAAAATGTCACGGCAGCCGTGGCGATGAAGTCCTGTCCGAAACAGGCCACGGCCGCTTTACGGCCGATCTGATCGTCGAGCCGAAGCTGTGCAAGCTGGCCGTCAAAAGGCAGATAACGGTAAAGGCCGGCGGCAAGTGTATTCACACGATTGACGACCAGATAGGTTTCCAGTGCATGACGGGCGCCGGCAGACGGAACCGTCCGAAGCGCCGATTCGGCCGAGAGGATTCTCCGGATGCCCTGGGTGGCCCACAACATTGCGGAAAGCTCCTCCAGAGTCAGCGGAGCGGCTGCATACTGACGCACGCTCTCGCGTAAAGCAACGGCTTCGCTTACCGGCATTTTTGCCAGGCCCGCCAGCGCCCTGGCACCGTCTGGCAAATTAATTCGGACCGTCCCCGGCGGGCAATTCTTTTGAGGCGGCGGCACGGGAAGCCCCCTGCTCTGGGCGGTCTCAGAAAAGTCAATCCGCTGACGGATCGTATCTTTTAAGAAGAATCTATTGACGTCATATCTATTCGAGGACATGCGCCCCCCTTAATCTCTATTTGCCTACTTCATGAACCTTTTTTATCGACTCTGACAAAATCGGTCATCTCCCGCCACAGGTTCTCCCCCGCGTAAAACGGCCAGTCATTATGGCCCGCTCCCTTAATAACCCACATGCGCTTTTTCCCTTCCGGCAGATTCGCGTACAAATTATGAGCGTGTTTGATCGGAAGGATTTCGTCACGCTCGGCGCCAACCACGGATATATTTTTCTGAAACGATTGAAGATTGGAAATGCTGTCATACTTATCCGTTAAAACCAGTTTCACCGGCAGAAAAGGAAACAGTGATTTGGCGACAGCCGCCAGCGTGTCCCAGGGCGTAATGAGGATGATTCCGGCAATGGGAACCTTCGTCTGCCTGGCAACGGCGGCCGCAACTCCGCAGCCCAGCGATTCACCAAGCAGGTAAAGGGGATCCCCATATCGCTCATGGACTATGCGAACGGTTTCCAGACCGTCGGCAACAAAGGACTTTTCTCCCACCCTGCCCGGGCGGCCTCCGTATTGCGGATATTCAGCCAGAACTACACGGAAACCCAGTTCCGACAAAGGCTCCAGATAAAAGCCCCTGTCAAAAGCCGTACCGCCATTACCGTGAAAAAGAACAATGGTGCCTCCGGGAGCAGGTTTATTGCCGGCGGAAACCAGCCCCCGGTAATCCGAGCCCTCCGTCTGCCACAGTTCCATTTTTTCAGAAGCCAGCATTTGGGTGGACGGCCGATCATCATTGGGAAAATAAAGAAATTTGTTTTGCATGTCACAACCTCCGGAAAATATCGCCAGAACAAGAAAAAACAGTATTTTTCTCATAAATGCCGACGGGATCCTCTCCTGTGTTTGATCGTTTTGCGAAATGTTAACATATCTTTTTATTTTGTAAAGCATAATAAAACTAAACAAATAGACAACTGACGAACATTGTTTTGCCGGCCGGACGTCATCATTTTTATGGCATAAAATTGATGTTTCGGTTAAGTAGCTTGCCATGAATACGAATTGGCTGCTGGTAAATTCACCCGAAACCGCAAAACGCGCCGCCGAACATATGCGTCAGGCTACGATATTAGGCATTGATACAGAATACGATTCCTTCAGATATTTCAGGGAAAAACTCTGTTTGATCCAAATCTACGCAACGCCTACCACCTATGTCTTTGATGTGACAGCCGATCTGGATTTATCATTTTTAGCCAAATCCTTTAAAAGCAAATCCGTTGTGAAAATCCTCCATGCCGCAGATAATGACATCCGCCTGCTTAAAAGAGACTATGGATTTGCATTTCAAAATATTTTTGATACACACAGGGCGGCCATGCTGCTAGGATTCCGTCAGCTCTCTTTAGAAAAAATGATCAAGGAATTCCTTGGCGTGGAACTTAAAAAAAGCAAGAAGATGCAGCGTTCGCGGTGGGATCAGCGTCCGTTGACCGATGAGCAGCTTGCTTATGCCGTCCAGGATGTGACCCTCCTGCCCGCGCTTTATGAAAAGCAGCGAGCGGAATTGCGAGACAAAGGTCTGGAAAAAGCCGCAGGCGAGGCATTTGCTAAAATCGCAGCCGCCAGCTGGCAGGAAAGAATGTTTGACCGCCGTGGGTACTCGAAAATAAAAGGGTATTACGCGCTTGCCCGCGAGCAGAGAGAACTGATCAAAAAACTGTACGCCTGGCGTTTTGAGCACGCCAGGGAGGCCAACTGTGCGGTTTTCATGTTTCTGCCGGACGATAAGCTCGCCGAAATAGTGTTAAACAGGGACCACCTCCGGGAAATTCTGTCTCCTGAAAAATACCGGCGCTACGGCAGTGATCTGGAACGAATCCTGGATGGAAACACCCTCTGATTTTTTTTAATTTGTAATCAAATGAACTCAAAATAAAAAAGGGATTAACCTTTAACCTGGCTAACCCCCTTTATTATTATGGTGCCGAAGACTGGACTTGAACCAGCACGGATTTTGTCCACTACCCTCTCAAGACTTTTGCGGGTTCAATCTTGCAGATTGAACCCATGGTTTGAGTTTCAGCATACAAAACAACTGGTTCAGTCAACATGACTGAACCAGCGGGAAGGATACTGAAATGTTATAGTCTCGTATAAAAAATCGAGTATCTTGAATGATGCTTTATTTAACTCCAAGCCGACGGTGCCGATGGGGTATTTTGTTTTGATTGGTTTTGGATCATTGGGATTGGTCCATATTTCTACTGACATATTAATCTCCTTATTAAAGATTTTTTACTTTGCTATGAGTTTTATCTACTGTCATCTTTTATCCTGACGATGGGCACATAAAATTCTTTATGCATTATCAATTAATAATGCGTGATGCTTCTTCCGGTATCATTTTATATATATTTTTATATTTTGGAGGAATACTCCAATTTGTAATTTTTTTCGGCGCACAAGGCAGATAGAGGCTTTGCTGCAACTTACCATCTAGGATAGTATAGGTATTTATTTTTAAACTGACAGATATCAATGCCAATAACTTCCCATTCGGTGATACGGCGGCGGAATTGATAGACCCGCCTCCACTTACATACCGATGATTCCCATCTTCCGAATAAAGATAAAATTCCCCTGATTGCGATTTTTCATAAATCATCTTTGAACCGTCTCTGCTTAAAAGAGGGCTTTGCGCAAAGGTATTCGGCGGAAAATGATAAGGTCTCGGAATCATCTCCCTGCCCTTCATCACCACAACGCCAATGACATTCATGCCCTTTTTGCCCAGTTCAATCATTTTGTTTTTGAAGTTTGATTGATCCATCATGCGTACTCCTTCATATTCATCCGGCATGTCTCCCCAATAGATAAAATGCTCATCATCGGGAAAATAGCTTAAGTATCCCATGTAAAAGTATTTGCAGAAGGTAAGCTGTGTTTCTGCGCCTGTCTCCAGATTGATTTCCCAGGCGTCATACTGGGCGGCGGGGGTTCTGCCCTTTTCTCTGATATAGGCGGCTTTTGCATAGAGGATCTTCTTCCCATTGTGGGAAAATGTCGGGCTTGTCTTGGCGCCGGGACCGGTGGTTACTTTTTTGTAGTTCTTCCCGTCGGCATCCATGACGGCTATCTGCATGTTTCCCAAATCAAGGCCGCCTTTGGGCTTTACTGGTATGACAGAAAAAGCTATCTTCTTGCCGTCATCGGAGTATTTTCCCATGGTCCAGCGCTCGTTTTTCGAAGATTGGTAGGCGGCAAGTTCGCCCGTTTCCAGATCATAGACCTGTATCTGGCAGCCTTCATTCCGGCAACGGTCAAAGACCACCTTCTTGCCATCATGGGAAAAACTTAATTCCTGTATCGCATCTTTATCTTCTAACATGGCAGAACAGCCTCCTATAGACGTCACCAAGGTGATTAAAATGAATATCGTTAAGAATTGAAGGAGTAGATTATTAATTGTTACTCGTTTTGCTGTTCTCATGACGCCCTCCTGAAATATATTTTACAGATGAAACGCATGATGAGTTGAAATTATTCGGACTGTTCGGTGAACAGTCCCTGCGAAATATTGTAGGGCGCGTTCCCCGAACGCGCCGAATGCCGAAGGTATATTTACGGGTTCTTAAACATACAATGCAACTGGTTTAGTCAACATGACTGAAGCTCTCTTCTCGACATTACGACACCCCGGGCAATAATTCATTTAATCAGATTGATCAGACCGGGAATATTTTTTAGCGGATAAACGGTAATTTTTTTATGAACAGGATATTCAGTTTTCCCGGGGTAAACGATCCATAAATGATGCAGATTCAATGTTTCCATGGCTGAACGCATGGATTTTGTCACAACAGGAGCTTCACTGTATTTGAATTCTACACCGTATCGCTTTCCCTTATACAGGAAAAACAGATCAAGTTCCGCCCCGCTGTATGTTGACCAAAAATAAACCTGACTCACCCCGATGATATTCAACGTCTGTTCCAGGGCAAATCCTTCCCACGATGCCCCCACCCGCGGATGGCCGCTCAATGCGTGAAAATCATTGAGGCTGAGCAATTGATGGAGAATCCCGGAATCACGAAAATAGATTTTGGGTGCTTTAACCTGCCGTTTACCGAGGTTCTCATGCCAGGGCATCAGTTGGCGAATCATGAAGGTACCCGTAAGAATGTCGAGATATGCACGCATGGTCTTATCGGAAAGTCCCATGGCCCTTCCCAATTCCGAAGCATTCCAAATCTGGCCATGGTAATGAGCCAACATGGTCCAGAAACGTCGCATGGCCACGGATGGAATGGAAATACCAAGTTGCGGGATATCGCGCTCCAGAAAAGTCCTAATGAATCCCTCAAGCCAGGCCAAGCTATCGGTGTTGGATTGCGCAAGAAAAGAACGGGGAAATCCCCCACGCAACCAAAGTTTTTGCTGATCTTTTGCATTGATTTCCGAAAGAGTAAACCCCGTCAACTCCACAAACTCAACTCGACCAGCAAGCGTTTCCGACGCCTTTTTCATCAAATCAGGCGATGCGCTGCCTAAAATAAGAAAGCGAGTCCGGTTTCCGGGACGGTCGGCAAGTACTCTCAAAACGTTGAACAATTCTGGATTGTTCTGCATTTCATCCAGAATAACCGTGCCTTTCAAACCACCCAGGGCGAGTTCAGGATTTTGCAGACGCATTTTATCGGGTTGGGATTCGAGATCAAAATAAACGGTGTCGCGGTTTTTACCAAACATTCTTGCAAGAGTGGTTTTACCGCATTGCCGAGGCCCCAGGAGCGCCGTTACCGGTGAACGCCGTATCGCTTTCGATAAATTATCAATATAGGATGGTCTGTTAATCATGGCTGATATTATACATTGAATATTCGGAGTGTCAATCCGAATATTCAATGATTTGTAGTTTAGTCATCTCGGGGACAAATATCCCGGAGCATGCAGTCTTGCTGTTTGAAGAACGTATCAGAAGGCTGTTACTCAATATGAAGGATTTCTGGAAAGTGTTGACCAAACACGCTTAAAAGAAAAAGAGGGTTAACCAATGAATCAGTTAACCCCCTTTATTATTATGGTGCCGAAGACTGGACTTGAACCAGCACGGATTTTGTCCACTACCCCCTCAAGATAGCGTGTCTACCAATTCCACCACTTCGGCAGCAACTTAAACCCTAATTCATTCACCGCGTTCCTGCTGATCATCAGATTGGTTTTGCAGATTGCGGAGACAGAAAAGCACAAATCTTATTTAGCCGCAGGTGCAGGTGCCGCACCGGGAGCAGTTGCCGGTGCTGCGGGTACCTTTGCTGATGTTGCTGCGGGCGATGTTGCGGGTTTGGGCGCAACAGGAGCCGCCTGTCTTGCCGCAGGAGCTGATGCGCTATCCATCAAACCTGACGGTCTTCTTGACGCCGTGTAGGTCAATGTAATGGAGGTGAGCATGAAAATGATCGCTACCGCCGCTGTCATCTTTCCCAGAAAAGTGCCCGCGCCGCCTGAACCGAAAACGGTCTGGCTTGAACCTCCGAAAGCAGCGCCCATGTTCGCGCCTTTGCCTGCCTGAAGCAAGACGATTAAAATCAAGGTAATACAGACAACAATGTGCAATATGGTTAAAAATACCGTCATCTTTTACATCCTTTAAATTATGTCATTTCAACAATTCATTATGATCTTAGGGATACATATCACCGGCGGTCATTTTATTCAACGCTTCTTTTACCGCCTTGCCAGCCGTGAATTTATGAATGATGCTCAATACATCTTCATTAATCGAGACGGCCGCTTTCCTGCATGTCATCCAAAAAACCGCGGCATCATAGCCAAATGATGAATAATCGTCAACTATTTTCTTTCCCTTCATGGTTTGAGGATTATCGGCTTATGGTGACGCCCGCGCGGTCGCAATATCGACTAATTGGGCAGGTACTGCAAATAGGCGAGACCGGCTTGCAGGTTTTACGGCCGAAGAAGACCAGCAGGGTGTTGTAAATAATCCAGTATTTCCGGGGAAGTTTGGCTCGCAGGACCATTTCCGTTTCATCCGGTGTTTTGGTGACCACATAACCCAGGCGGTTGGAGATGCGGTGGACATGTGTGTCCACGCAGATACCATCTTTTCCATAAGCCAGTGTGATGACCAGGTTAGCTGTTTTGCGGCCGATGCCCTTGATGCTCAGCAATTCATCCAGATCATCCGGTACCCTTGAGTCAAACCGGCCAATGAGTTCGCGGCAGACATGGTGAATGCCCCTGGCCTTGTTGCGGTAAAATCCTACGGGGTAGATAGCCCTGGCGATTTTGTCCTGGGGAACCTTCAACATTGCTTCGGGAGTGGATGCCAGAGCAAGGAGCCTTTCAGTCGCCATAGCTGTGACTTCGTCTTTCGTTCGCAGGCTGAGCAGTGTGGATATCAAAATGACAAAAGGATCGCGTTCGCTTTCCGCAAGGTGGGACACAATGGGCATTTCTCCCAGGTTCAATTCTTTTTTCAGGATTTTAACAATATCATTAATTTTAATGTCTTCCATCAACAGGCCTATCTCTTTCCCGAGGGTGTGATCTAATAATATTTGGCCTGATACACGAAGAATAGGACATTTCCCAGTCCGAGCCCGTCAGCTAACCTCGTCGGCATATAGGGGGAAATAAGAAGAAATGTCTAATGTTCTTCTTTTGCAGCTTTTTCGACATTTCCTGTGTCCAGAAAGCAGTGTGCAAACATATCTGTCTTATCTAACCATATCAGATGCCCTGATATCGCCTAACTATCCTGACAATACACAACTCCTGTTTGCAGGCAGGCCTCAATACCGGATATTTTTATTTTATTGGGGCTCTTCATCTTTCAAATCAACGATATTATATTATTTTTTTAGAGAATTGCGAAAATAGCTCAAGACGATTAAGGAGATTACAATGACAACAGGTAACTGGCTGTGCCTCATTCTGTTTCCCTTTATTATAACGATCCTGGCTTATCCCATGGGTATATACATGGCGAAGGTTTTCAGCGGCGATAGAACATTTCTTTCGCCGGTTATAGCGCCTGTCGAAAGATTCCTTTACAGGATATTTACCGTGGAACCCAATGAAGAAATGTCCTGGAAAACGTATACTCTCTGCCTGGTTCTTTTGAATGTCATCGGTATTGTGGCGTTATTCTGTTTGCAACTGATTCAGGGCTGGCTTCCCTTTAATCCGCAGAAATTTGGCGCTGTGCGCTGGGATACGGCACTCAATGCCGCTGTCTCTTTCGGCACCAATACAAACTGGCAGACCTACAGCGGCGAGCGGACGATGAGTTACCTGACGCAGATGATGGGCATGACCGTACAGAACTTTATTTCCGCGGCGATCGGCATTGTCGCGGTCATTGCCGTTATCCGCGGCTTTGTCCGTAAATCAGCGGCGGCCATCGGTAACTTCTGGGTGGATTTGACCCGCTGTATTTTATACGTCCTGCTGCCGCTTGTCGTAATTTTATCGTTCATTCTGGTTTCGCAGGGCGCTGTACAAACCTTGAGTCCTTCCATTGAGGCCAGGACTTTGGAGGGAAGAGCGATCAAGCAAATCGGCACGAATGGCGGTGGATTCTTTAATACCAACTCCGCTCATCCCTTCGAAAACCCGACGCCGCTCACGGATTTTTTAGAAGTGCTGGGACTGCTGCTGATTGCCGCGGCCCTGCCCTTCACACTGGGTGCGATGTTGAAAAACAGGCGGCAGGGCTTTGCTGTCTTTGCAGCCATGATGATCCTTTATCTGACCGGACTGGGGATTTTTGCCTGGACGGAAATGCGGGGCAATCCGCTGCTGGAAAAAGCAGGGATCGCATCTGGAATGAATATGGAAGGCAAGGAAACCCGATTCGGCGTCGTGAATTCTGCTTTGTTTGCCCAGTCCACGACGGTTACGTCCTGTGGAGCCGTCAACAGTATGCACGACAGCATGCTGCCTTTGAGCGGGATAGTTCTGTTGTTTAATATGGCGATCGGCGAAGTCATTTTCGGCGGAGTCGGAACCGGCCTCATCGGCATGCTGAGTTATGCCATTCTGACGCTGTTTCTGGCAGGATTGATGATCGGCCGGACTCCGGAATTCATGGGTAAAAAACTGGAGCTTCTGGAAATGGTCATGGCGGTGGTGATTATCGTAACTCCCGCTATTTTGCAACTGATCTTGTCGAGTATCGCTGTCTCCACACAGGCGGGTGTCGCCAGCCTCGGCAATACCGGGCCGCATGGATTATCCGAAATTATTTATGCTTTTGCCTCGGCCTCCGGCAATAACGGTTCTGCCTTTGCCGGACTCAATGCCAATACGGTTTTTTATAATCTGACAACTTCTTTGGCAATGCTGATCGGACGGTTTTCCACGATTCTTCCAGCCCTGGCGATTGCAGGAAATCTTGCCGAGAAGAAAATTGTTCCAGAAAGTGTGGCGACTTTTCCGACAGCCAGTCTGCTTTTCACCTTCATGCTGATTGCGGTTGTTATCGTTGTCGGAGCGTTGACATTTTTCCCGGTCTTAACATTGGGGCCACTGTTGGAACACCTGCTTTTAGCTATCGGCAAGACGTTTTGAGGTAAATGAAAATGAAATCGAAAAAAATCAAGATCTGGCAGACAAAGTTTATCATCCCCGCGCTGAAGGAATCGCTTACAAAGCTCAATCCGCTGATGATGATTAAAAGTCCCGTGATGTTTATTGTGGAGATAGTGACCATCGCAACGACGTTTATTGTTATATATGATATTTTTACCGGCCACGGGATGACCTTTGATTTGCAGATTACCTTGTGGCTGTGGTTCACGCTTATATTTGCCAATTTTGCCGACAAAAAGAACCGCTCCGAGGCCAAAGCAAAACGGCTATTGAATGACGGCAGTATAGAAACCATATCCGCCCTGCAGTTGAAAAAAGAAGATCTGATCCTTCTTGAAGACGGCGACACGATCCCCGGAGATGGTGAAGTGGCCGTCGGGACGGCACTGATAGATGAATCGGCCATCACCGGAGAATCCGCGCCCGTCATTCGGGAATACGGAGGAGACCGCAGCGGTGTGACCGGGGGCACCCGCGTGCTTTCTGGAAAAATAACCGTTCGCATTACCGCCAATCCCGGGGAAAGTTTTCTCGATCAGATGATCGGCATGGTTGAGGGCGCGAAAAGACAAAAAACGCCCAATGAACGGGCGCTCAATCTGCTTTTAATAGCGCTGACTGTTGTATTTATCGTTGTGGTTGTCACTTTAAAATATTTTGCCGCTTACATGGGCGTACCTGTTGACGCGGCCATGCTCATTGCCCTTCTGGTGTGCTTAATGCCCACAACCATCGGTGGATTATTGCCGGCCATAGGAATAGCGGGCATGGATAGATTGTTACAGTACAATTTTATAGCGACAAGTGGCCGGGCTGTGGAAGCATCGGGAGATGTCGATGTGGTGCTCATGGATAAAACCGGCACGATCACGCTGGGCAATAGAATGGCAACGGAGTTTATTGCTCTCACGGAGGGGAAAGAGAAGGAATTAATCAATGCCGCGTTATTATCTTCTCTTGCTGATGATACGCCGGAAGGAAGAAGTATTGTTGTTCTGGCAAAAGAAAAACTGGGCATGCGCGGCAGTGATATCCGGGCTCCCGAAGGTGCTGTCTTTTTTCCCTTTAGCGCCGAGGCGCGGATGAGCGGTATCGACTGGAACAGTCATCGAATCAGAAAAGGGTCGTTTGACGCGGTGAGGGATTTTATTTCAGCGCAGAACAATCCATTGCCAGCCAAAGCACAGGATATTGTGGCATCTATTGCCGCCGAAGGTTCAACGCCCCTTTTGATTGCGCAGGATGAACAAATTCTCGGCGCGGTTCGCCTCAAAGATGTTCTCAAAGAGGGTATCAGCGGCCGGATTGCCAAACTCAGGCAAATGGGGATTAAGTCCATCATGATTACCGGCGATAACCCGATGACCGCGGCCACCATTGCGGCGGAGGCGGGTGTCGATGATTTTGTGGCCGAGGCCAAACCGGCGACAAAATTGGAGCTGATTCGCAACTATCAGGAGAAAGGACATCTGGTAGCCATGATCGGCGATGGCACAAATGACGCGCCGGCGCTGGCTCAGGCGGATGTCGCCGTGGCAATGAATGCCGGAACACAGGCAGCCCGCGAAGCCGCCAACATTGTTGATCTGGATTCCAACCCGACCAAGCTTCTGGATCTGGTGGAAATCGGCAAACAGATTCTCATAACCCGAGGCGCGCTGACAACTTTCAGTGTCGCCAATGATGTGGCTAAATATTTTGCCATCATCCCGGCCATCTTTATTGTTGGCTATCCTCAGCTCAGAATACTCGACATCATGCATCTTTCCAGTCCCGAAAGCGCCGTTCTTTCGGCAGTAATTTTCAATGCCATCATCATACCCATACTGATTCCTCTGGCGCTGCGCGGTGTGCGTTATATTCCATCTAACGCGTCAGCTCTGCTGCGCCGGAATCTCGGAATTTACGGCATAGGAGGGTTAATACTGCCTTTTGCCGGCATAAAAATAATTGATCTTCTAATATCGACGTCTTCTAATATCGACGTTACACTTATTATAAAGGAGATGCGGTATGTTGCAACTGAAACGGTCCATCCTGGTTTTTGCGGGATTATCAATCATTTGCGGATTGATTTATCCACTCGCCATAACGGCAGTATCACAAACCGTATTTCCCCGGCAATCCAATGCCAGTATCATTAAACAAAACGACATCGTCATTGGATCAAAGCTTCTGGGGCAATCATTCAACCGCCCTGAATATTTTCATGGACGGCCATCCGCCATTGATCCCCCCTATGACGCGAGTAATTCGTCGGCAAGTAATCTGGCGCCATCCAGCGCAAAACTATTAAAGCAGGTCCAAGGGCGTATTGAACTCGTTCGCAGGGAAAATGGATTGCCCTCGAATATGCCCATTCCCGCCGATTTGGTGCTGTCGTCCGCAAGCGGTCTTGATCCGCATATCAGTGTAGAAGCCGCACGAATCCAGGCATCACGAATCGCCCGGGAAAGAAAGATTCCCCAATCCGTCATCGAAAAAATAATCCATCAAAACACGGAAGGCCCTCTTCTGGGGATTTGGGGAATGGAACGGGTCAACGTTTTACAATTGAATATTGATCTTGAGAGTATCGCGGTTCAGCGGTAAACTAGTACAAAGGTAACCTCATGGAAGAAAAAGATTTAAGACCCGATCCCGATGCCCTTTTGAAAGAAATCGAAAAGGATGATGTCAAAAAGGGAAGGTTGAAAATATTTCTGGGCTATGCGCCGGGAGTCGGCAAAACATATGCCATGCTCAATGAGGCCCACGTATTGAAAAAACGCGGCGTGGATGTCGTCGCGGGTATTGTCGAAACACACAAGCGCGCCGATACTGACGCACTGCTTGCCGGCCTGGAAGTCATACCCCGAAAGTCTATTGAATATAAAGGCCTTCTGGTCAGTGAAATGGATCTGGATGCAATTCTGACAAGGCATCCTGCGGTTGTTCTGGTTGATGAACTTGCCCATACCAATATCGAGGGCAGCCGCCACCCCAAGCGGTATCAGGATATTGAAGAGTTACTGGAACATGGAATTGATGTGCACACTACCGTCAATATCCAGCACTTTGAGAGCATGAATGACGCTGTGGCCAAGATCACCGGCGTACGCATGCAGGAAACATTGCCGGACACTTTTTTTGACCGCACCGACGAGGTGCAGGTTGTTGATATTCCCTGGGAAGAACTGTTCCAGAGATTAAAGGAGGGGAAGGTCTATTTTCCTGCGCAGGCCCAGCGCGCCATTGATAATTTTTTTCAGCGGGGCAATCTGTTTGCGCTACGCGAACTCATGTTGACTCTGGTTGCCCGGAAAATGGACAGCGAGCTCATTAATTATATGAGGGCAAAGGCGATTGCCGGCCCCTGGCCTGCTACGGAAAAGCTGGTTGTTTGTATCGCGGACAGTCCCTATGCCAAACAGCTCATCCGCAAGGCTTATGCCATTGCCAAGAATGTTCATGCCGAATGGTATGCCGTTTATGTTCTACCTACCGGGCTGACCGAACCATCGGGCCGGGCAAAAATTTATTTAACGGATGCCCTCAATCTTGCCGAAGAACTGGGCGCAAAAATCATGACGCTTTCCGGCGATGATGTTGCCGAGGAAATTATTCGTTTTGCCACGGAAAATAACATTACCCGAATTGTCATCGGTAAACCGCTACGCCCGGCGATTGTTGAATTTTTCAAAAGATCCCCCACTTCCCGTCTTCTTCGCGCCGCAGGTGATTTCGAGCTCCATCTCATTACGCCAACCATTGAGGAGAAAAAAGAAGATATCCTTCCTCCCCCCAGACGAGCGGCATTTAACGTGTCACCTTATTTAAAAGCACTTGGCATGATTGTGATGATCACCATGATTAACCTGATTCTCCAACGCATCGTTGATCCGTCTTCGCTGGTTTATATCTATTTGATCGCTACAAGTGTTAGTGCTTTGTTATTTGGAATGTGGCCGTCCATATTTACTTCAATCGTAAGTCTGTTAATTTATGATTTTCTCTTCACCATACCCAGATACAATTTTACCATGAAAGATCCCAAAGAAATAATCAATGTACTGGTTTTCCTTTTTACCGCAATAATAATCGGTCAGTTGGTAAAGATTGTAAAAAAACAGAACATCGCGCTGCAATTAAGGCTGGAGAGAGTTGTTCTAATTGAAGAGATGAGCAAGGAATTCTTAACCCTTCCCCCACTGGAACAATTGGTGGAAGGACTGGCTGCGTTTTCGCAGGAAACCATGAACACCCTGGCCTTCCTGCGAACGACCATTATCAATGACATCAGCAATATTACGATCAAGTATATTCAGAAGGTCATTAATGTCCCCTGCTTTGTTCTCTTTAAAGAAAAGAAAGGCGATTTACAGTTGTGGGCTAAGAGCAACCCGGATTTGGAAATTAACCAAAATGACCTGGCCGTGGCTAAGTGGACATTTGCTCACGGGGAAATTGCCGGCGCGGGAACGGAAACGCTGCCGAGTATCCCCTACTGCTTTCTGCCGATTAAATCCCAGGATGAAGAGATATTAGGTGTAGTGGGTATGCAATACGAATTTAAAAATCTCCTCCCCGAACAGCGCCGGATCCTGGGGACGATCTCAAATCTGACATCCCTAGTAGCGGCACGCTGGGTTAAAATCTAATTGGATATGCCGGTCATTCTGTTGCCAGCCGGAAAAGAAAATTCGGAAAGCTTTAATATCACAAGAGAATGATAGGCACAAACCAGTAATCATTACTCTTTTTTTCTTGACAGAGCCTCGTTATTCTTATAATGCCTTTTTAGCAACTTTGCACGCATTTGATGGAATTTGGTACTTTAGGGAAGCGTCTCCTGTACAAATCCCCGATATTCAAGCAAATTAATCCATCCGGCAGGTCGCCTTGTATAATTCAATTATGCAGGGGAATTGTGTTAAATCAATGCAGAAAACAAAGAAATACCAAATCAATCCCCAAGATGAAAATGGATCCCGGAAAAAAAGGCAGGGACAGGTCATTGTGATTGAAGACCGCTGCAAGGGCTGCGGTTTTTGCATTGCCAATTGTCCCCGCCAGGTTTTGCGGGTCTCTTCCGTCTTTAACAAAAAAGGCTATCACCCCCCCGAAGTCAATGACGCCTCCAGATGCGTAAATTGTCATTTC
>PHBN01000345.1 GCA_002840635.1 Deltaproteobacteria bacterium HGW-Deltaproteobacteria-1 | reverse complement strand
GCCCGGGCTTTCGGCAAAAGGCTGGGAGCATCCCTGGCGATTATCGATAAAAGAAGGGAAGGACCGAACGAAGCCCAGGTGATGAACATTATCGGTAATATTAAGGGGAAGAGGGTCATCATTCTGGATGATATGGTCGATACGGCGGGAACCGTTGTTCAGGCGGCAAATGCTCTTACTGAAGCCGGTGCTCTCGAAGTATCCGTCTGCTGTACGCATCCGGTTTTATCCGGTCCGGCTGTTGATCGCATCGAAAGTTCCAACATCAAGGAATTTATAGTTACCGATACAATTCCGTTGAGCGAAAAGGCGGCCAGTTGCAAAAGAATGAAAATATTGTCGGTGTCCGGCCTGTTATCCGAAGCTGTGCGCCGTATATACTACAACGATTCAGTAAGCTCATTATTTATTTAGGAGGAGAGGGGTAAATGGAAATAACCGATTTGACGGCACAAGTCCGTGTAGAACAGAAGAAAGGTCCTGCCCGCCGGTTCAGGCAGCAGGGATTAGTGCCGGCTATTTTTTATGGCGGCAACACAGATAATATACAGTTGACCGTGAAAAGCGCTGATCTGGTGAAACTGCATAAGGAAAAGAAAGATCACGCCTTTATCAAGCTGATTATCGATGACGGCGGCAAGAAAATAGAGAAACTTTCCTTGATCAAGGAACTGCAGATTCAGCCTTTAACCGGGAAGTTGTATCATGCTGATTTCTATGAAGTAGACATGAAAAAGAAACTTGTGTTCGACGTATCCCTGAACTTTGTCGGCAAGGCGATTGGCGTCGAGAATGGCGGTGAATTGCAGCACATCAAACGTGAAGTCAAAGTTTTATGTCTGCCGTCGGATCTACCCGATCATATCGATGTAGACATTACAGCCATCGAGATTGGTCATTCTATTAAGGTTAAGGATATTCAGATTCCTGAAAACCTTACCCATGTTGACCCTCCGGAGGCCGCGGTTGTATCGGTCGCCGCTGTCAAGGTTGTGAAGGTTGAAGCCGCCGCTGAAGAGGTTCCTGTGGAAGGTGCAGCAGCTGCCGCGACTGAACCGGCCAAAGATGAGAAGAAAGAAAAGGAAAAATAAAGCTAAGCGAGATCCGGGCGGTAGATCATGCTTCCCTCTGCTTTGAAAAAATTATTTTTTCGGGATCGAAAAGAGGGGAAGCAGATGGCGAATTTGATTGTCGGCCTGGGAAATCCGGGTAAACGCTATGAGGCGACAAGGCACAATATCGGTTTCATGGTGCTGGACAAACTCGCCGCAGAGTGGGAAGTAGAGCTAAAGCATAAAAGTTTCAATGCATTGTGGGGCAAAAGAACCATCGCCGGAAACAATCTTCTTCTGGCCAAGCCTCAAACATTCATGAATTTGAGTGGTACTGCGGTCAGGCAGTTGCAGTCGTTCTTTAAAACGGATATCAGCAATCTCATCGTTATCCACGATGATCTCGACCTGCCTTTCGGGGCGGTCCGCCTCAAGTCCGGCGGCGGGACTGCCGGTCATAAAGGGCTGGCATCTATCGAGTCTAACTTGGGAACTGCCGGTTTTATGCGGGTGAGACTGGGTATTGGCAAACCAGTTGACAAATCCCGAATAGAGGGTTATGTGTTGGAACCCTTCCGGAAGGAAGAACAGGAAGTGTTGCCGGAATTGCTCCAATGGGCAGCCGACGCGAGCGCTGAAATCGTATTGAATGGTCTGCAGAAAGCGATAAGCAAGTACCAGACAAAAAATATAAATATTTTGAAAAAGGAGGAATAGTTAATGTTTAGAAACAGAACAAGTATTTGGACATTTTTACTGAGCACTTTGATGATCCTGCTCGCTGC
>PHBN01000344.1 GCA_002840635.1 Deltaproteobacteria bacterium HGW-Deltaproteobacteria-1 | reverse complement strand
GATGTTCGGTTTTATCTACAATGCTTTCGGGATCGAGAGCAAGCACTGTGTCGACCTCTATCCTCCGGACAAGGTGCTGGGGCATATCACGTCTGAGGCCGCGCAGGCCACGGGATTGCCGGAAGGTTTACCGGTCGTCGTCGGTGCCGGTGATAAACAGTGTGAACTGCTCGGGGCCGGCGCCATCGATCCGTCCATCGCGGTGATCAGCTTCGGGACAGCCACGGCCATGGAGGTCATCACCTACAAATACATCAAAGACTCGCAGTTGCGTTTTTTTACCTGGCCTGCAGCCCTGCCCAAAGCCTGGGACATCGAAATGTTTATCTATCGCGGTTTCTGGATGGTTACCTGGTTCAAGCAGGAATTTGGCCATCGGGAGGCCATTGAGGCGCAAAAGCGGGGCGTGGCGGCTGAAGTCGTGCTTGACGAAGTGATTCGGGATATCCCTCCGGGCTCCATGGGGCTCCTTCTGCAGCCGCACTGGTCCCCCACCGTAAGCAACAAGTATGCTAAGGGCTCCATCATCGGTTTTGGGGACATTCACACCCGGGCCCATATCTATAAGGCTATCTTTGAAGGGATCGGATTTGAACTTCGCCGCCTTCAGGAAATCGTTCAGAAAAAAACCGGCATTGCCATTCAGGAGATCCGCGTGGGCGGCGGCGGTTCGCGAAGCGACGAGGTGGTGCAGATTGCAGCCGACATGTTCAATCTTCCCGTTTCGCGCATGGCGACCTCGGAGATTTCCGCTCTCGGCGCGGCCATGGATGCGGCTGTCGGCACTGGCATGTATGCCACTTTTGAAGAAGCAAGGGCGGCCATGGTTCGCAAGGGCAAGTCTTTTAAGCCCAATGCGCAAAACCATTACATATACACCCGGCTGTTCAACGAGGTATACAAGAAGTCATCCCGCACGCTGGAACCCATGTACCGCAGAATCGCCGAAATTACGCGGTACCCGGCGGAAGATTAATGGTAAAGGATTTTTGAAAGGTTCCGCTTTACTTATCTTTCGCAGTTGACGATTCTTCGATATGCAGTTCGGCTGTCCTGACCGCAAGATCCCGGTCTTTGGTAAACAGCCACCACTGTGGCCGGGTAGTGTGCGGGCCTGCTTCTTTCTCCCGCCCCCGGCTGTAATACCATCGGCCGTATCGTTCAACCGTGGCAAAGGGATGGCTCCCCGTGCATAAAACACTGCATATCCGGATTTCTTTAAAGTAAATCGTTTCGTCCGGCTCTTCTTCATTGGCCATTTCTTCAGGCAAAACAATATGGGAAACATCCACGCCTTGTGACTCTTTCTTATCCAGCCAGTCTGAAATGTTCATGATGATTTCTCCCTTACCGTTGATGATGTCACGGTTGCTTATGCCATTCAATGGTGATGGCCATGAGACGGACTTATTTTTTTACGAACGAAATGCGTGCAATCCATTTTGGTTTTGCTATATACATCCACGGCGGGCATGCGGTGTGACTTCAAGTCCATCACGCTGCATCCGTAGGGCTGCTCTGCCTCACCCGTAATATGGAAATGTTCACAGAAAAAACAATTGACAAGGGTTCCTTCTTTTTTATTTTCCACCGTAACTATCCACTATGACCTATTTCCTATGCTTCTGCCAGTTTTTCCAGATTCAACTTGTCTGTCATATGTTTATTGGCCTCATTTAATTTTTCCTGTGCTGAAAATACCGCGACGGCTTTGGATCGGGAGGCTTTTTCAAAATAGCCGCTTTCGCGGCGTAGCGGCAAATATCTGATCACGGAAAGACTGGCGCATTTGATCTGTCACGCCGACAAAATGGCGGATCATGGCAACGTAGCCGCGGCCGGACGGATCCAACGGTTTATCGAGAGCGCCCAGCGCGCTGATGATGGCTTTTTCCATGTCGTCGGCCGGCATATCGTTTTCTGAATAAAATTTCTGCGCATCCTGAAAGACTCTCAGCGTTTCGGCAATATGCGGATCACGGTAAGAAAGAAACGCAAAAATGCCGAGCGTCGCGTCGAAGGAGGACATGCCTCCATAGGCACCGCCCTGAACGCGGATGTGTTTGTAGAGGTAACTGTTCGAAAGCTCCTTCGATGCCAGCATCAGAATCGCCGATGAGGGATCATTGTATGGGGGGGCCTTCATTGTGCGGGCGACATAAGACACCTGCGTGGGAACGGCAATTCCCGCGGAAACCGGCGCAAGCAACGGCTGGTCGGGTCTGTCCGAACGTTGGCCTGCCGGCAGTTTTGTAAGCAGCCGGCTGATATTCTCCCGTACCAGCGCCAGACCATCGGCCTCGCCGGTCAGGTTGATGAGCAGGTTGTTTTGGGTAAAGATGATGGTCTTCAGCCGCCCCAGTTTGTCGCGCAGGTTTTTCCGGGCCGCATCGGAATCATCCGACTGCTGCTGGACAAATCGAAGCTGGGTCCGGCCGTGCCATTGTTCGTCGCGATAAGCCGGAAGTGTGAGAGCAGCGCCCGCCGCCCGTTTGGCATAGACATGACCGGATGGGACAATGGAGGATTGAAGACCGTTTTTTCGTTCAGCGATTAAATCGCGCATTCTTGCTTCG
>PHBN01000343.1 GCA_002840635.1 Deltaproteobacteria bacterium HGW-Deltaproteobacteria-1 | reverse complement strand
ATACTTCCGTTTCAGGCTGACCATGATGAGTCCGCCCACAATCAGGCATCCCAGCTGGAAATACGGGAAATTGGTTGCTCCCGCTGCCGCGTATTCCGCGAATCCAAAGGTTGCCGTCAAGAGAACTACTGCTGCCGCTGCTGCGATGGTTCCTAATGTCTTTTTCATGATCTGTTACCTCCTTGAGGGTTTTTTGTTTGCTTCTTTTGCCTTTATACTAATGAAATTTGCGTGCCAGAATTGCACTCCGGCAAAGAATGTTTACAACTTATCGATATCATTTACTTTTAATGATAGTGGCACCGTCGGATCACTATTTCAGAAGGCCGCTTTCTTCACTTTCCTTCAATGAAATGTTCAAACGAATGAACGAAATGTGGAATGATCAAACGGCAGGCACATCTTTCGGGCGCGCCTGCGATGACAAATAGTTTTTATAAGGCCAACTTGATCCCGCTCACGCGGGACGAGCGTTAATTCTTAATAGCCTGTTGCGAGGTGGTTGAGTAAATATCTATTTCTTCAGCATAATCCGCGAGTCAACGACCGTGCATGTTTTAGCGGTGCACATGACGGGATTGAGATCCACCGATTCCACGATGTCCTGCAGATCCATCATCAATTTTGAAAAATTGACGATGGTTTTCTTGAGCGCGTTCATATTGATGGGTTCCGAGCTGCGATACCCTGTCAGCAGTTTCCTTGCGGTAAGTTCCTGGATCATGTGGTCGGCGTCGCGGTCTTTCAGCGGCGCCATTCGCAGCGAAACATCCTTGTAAATTTCCACGCCCACGCCGCCCATGCCCAGAAGCACCATGGGGCCAAACTGAAAATCGTTTTTCGCGCCGATAATCAGTTCGATCCCTTTGACCATCTCCGCGATCAGCATACCAACAAAACCGTCGATTTTGGAGAGCCGATCCAGCGTGCTGACAAGCGTCTCATCGTCTTTAATGCCCACGACCACACCTTTCACATCCGATTTGTGTACGACGGCCGGCGAAACGATTTTAGCCACCACCGGATACCCGATCTGGTGCGCTATGCTGACGGCCTGATCGGCTTCTTTGGCCACGCCGTATTTCGGTGTTTTGAAGCCGTAGAGAGAAAAGATTTTTTGCGCGTCGGGCTCCAGCACCCAGCCCCACTGTCTTGACTTATCGATAATTTCTGTGATTTCTTTTTTCAGCATGGTTTTTTCCTCATTAATGCTTTCGCCATTAATACGGCGCCCTCGATGGAAGGCGACACCGGAATGCCGTTGAGTTCAAAGCCTTCGATGAGCATGTCATATTTTTCCACTTGCGGGACATAGGCGATGAACGGCTTGTTGAATTGTTTGCTAATCCCGCTTAATTTCACGCCGATATCCAGCGTGATGCCAGGAATATAGGGCAGCAGCAGAATGATGACACAATCAACTTCCGATGACGCGCCCATCACTCTGGCGCAGGCGACAAAATCATCGTCAATGGAACTGCCGGTTAGATCGGCGGGATTGCCAAGCGACGCAATGTTACGGATGTTGTCCGTCAGATTATTTTTCACCGCTGTTTTTGTTTCTTCGGACAACTCCGGAACTTTCAGACCCGCAATCGAGCAGGCATCCACCGCCATCGCGCCGTGGCCGCCGCTCCCGGTGATGATGCCGATATTGCCCTCAATCGGTTTGGTGTAGGAGCTCAATACTTCACAGAAGGAGACCAGTTCCCGTTCGTTTTGCGCCTCCAGAATGTTATGCTGCGCGATTGCGGCGGAAAAACTGGCGTAGTCCCCGGCGAGAGATGCTGTATGGCTTGACACGGCACGGTTTCCGGCAGCCGTTTTTCCCGACTTCATGATGATG
>PHBN01000037.1 GCA_002840635.1 Deltaproteobacteria bacterium HGW-Deltaproteobacteria-1 | reverse complement strand
CAATAAGGCCATTTTTGAAGGCGATGTCATTAACACTCCTTCCATGCTGTGCGTTGAAGATTACCTTGACGCCCTCGATTGGGCAGACAAATTCGGCATCGATGGATTGGTCAAGAAGAGTAAAGCCAACCTTAAAGTTGTGGAAGACTGGGTTGCCAAAACCGACTGGATCGAATTTTTGGCCCACGACTCCAAGGTGCGCTCCAACACCTCTGTCTGCCTGTCCGTGACTCATCCGAAAGTTGCGGCACTCGATGCAGATGCGAAAAGCAAATTTCTCAAGAGCATCGCCTCTGACCTGAGCAAGAAGAATATCGCTCATGATATCAACTCTTACAAGGACGCACCTGCCGGTTACCGTTTCTGGTGCGGCCCGACCATCGAAGAGTCCGATCTGAAAGTGGCGCTGGCCGAGTTGGAGAACGTTTTCAACGAAAAGGTAAAAAGCCTTTAACGGAAGAACAGCATGGAAAACAATATAAAGAGGGTCCTGGTCAGCGATTCCATGGCGTCCGAAGTTGCCGAGATTCTGGGCAACGCACCGGGTGTAGAAGTTGACGTCAAAACAGGCATGAAGCCTGACGAGTTAAAGGATGTCATCAAGGATTACAATGCACTCATCGTCCGTTCGGCCACCAAAGTTACGGCTGAAGTCATTGAAGCGGCCGTGAAGCTTTCGGCCATTGGCCGAGCCGGCGCCGGCGTTGATAACATTGATATTCCAGCCGCCAGCAAACGGGGCATCGTCGTCATGAACACCCCGGGCGGCAATACCATCACCACCGCCGAGCACGCCATTGCCATGATGGTGTCGCTCGCGCGAAAAATTCCCCAGGCCACGGCGTCCATGAAAGCAGGTCTTTGGGAAAAAAACAAATTCATGGGCAACGAATACTGCAATAAAACCCTGGGCATCATCGGACTCGGCAGAGTCGGCACCGTGGTTGCGGACCGGGCCATCGGCCTGAAAATGAATGTCATCGCCCATGACCCGTTTATTTCACCCGAAGTCGCTGAAAAAATGGGTGTGAAAATGGTCAGCATGGATGAACTCTATACCCATTCAGATTTCATCACTGTGCACTCGCCGCTGGCCGCTGAAACCATAAATCTTGTCAATGAAGAATCATTTGCCAGGATGAAAAAAGGCGTATTTCTGATTCACTGCGCCCGCGGAGGCATTGTGAACGAAAAAGCTCTCTATGAGGCCCTTAAGTCCGGCAAAGTCGCAGGCGCCGCCTTAGACGTTTTTGAAGAAGAACCAACCCGCAACATGGATCTGATCGGGCTGGACAATGTCATCTGCACACCGCACCTGGGTGCATCAACGGACGAAGCGCAAACCAACGTGGCCATTGCCATTGCCCATCAGATTGCAGCTTATTTCGCTACCGGCGAAATTAAAGGCGCGGTCAATTTCCCGTCCGTGAGCAGCGAAGTGATGGCGCAGATCAAACCTTACCTGGAACTTGCCGAAAAACTGGGAACATTCCAGGCCCAGCTCCTGACCGGCGCGATTCAGGAAGTCAACGTTGAATACAGCGGCGAAATCCTTAACCACAATGTCGCCCCAATCACGATTTCACTGATCAAGGGACTTCTCGATCCAATCTTGACCGAAACCGTCAATTACATCAACGCTCCGGTCATCGCCAGGGAAAGAGGCATTAAGGTTGTGGAATCCAAGAGCACGGAAACGAAAGATTTTACCAATATGATCTCTTTGACCGTGAAAACATCCAAAGAAACCAGCAAAACCGCCGGTGCTACTTTCGGCAGGAATGACCCCCGCATCGTGCGCGTCAATGAATTCTCGGTGGAAATCTTACCGGAAGGTTATATGCTGGTAGTGTCCAACGATGACCGGCCGGGCGTCATCGGCAATCTGGGGACCACGCTGGGCGACAACAACGTCAACATCGCCCGTCTGCATTTGAGCCGTGACGCTCAGGCGAAAAAAGCGCTGGTTGTTCTGAACACGGATTCACCGGTCGGTTCGGAGATTCTGGAGAAACTGCGGAAATTACCACACGTGATTTCCATTACACCGATTAAGATGTAGGAAAGTATATAGTCATGGCCAATGTTGCGGTTGTAGGCACTCAATGGGGTGATGAAGGCAAGGGTAAAATCGTTGACCTTTACACCGAAAAGGCCGATGTGGTCGCCCGCTTTCAGGGTGGAAACAATGCCGGTCACACTCTGGTAGTCGAAGGCAGAAAAACCATTTTACATCTGATCCCGTCGGGGATTTTGCATCAGGGGAAAATATGCGTCATCGGCAACGGTGTTGTGTTCGATCCGGCGGTCTTTCTGACGGAAGTTGAAGAACTGACGCAGGCGGGTTTCCTGCCTTCTTCCACAAAGCTTTATGTCAGTGAAAAAGCGCATGTGATTATGCCGTACCATCGCAGCATCGATCAGGCCCGCGAGGCGCGTTCCTCGGGCAAGAAAATCGGCACAACCGGCCGCGGCATCGGTCCTGCATACGAAGACAAGGTCGCCCGCACAGGGATTCGCGTCGGTGACCTATTCGACGAAAACCTGTTCGGCGAAAAATTGCATCTCGCTCTGGAAGAAAAAAATTTCCTTCTGAAAAATTTCTTCTGCGCGGAACCCCTGTCTGAAGAAAAGATTACGGCCGAATACATGGCTTTTGCGCAAAAAATCAAACCCTTTGTAGCAGACACATCGCTCATTCTCGATGCCGAAATAAAAAAAGGCAAAAAAATTCTCTTCGAAGGCGCGCAGGGCTGCCATCTGGATGTCGATCACGGGACATATCCCTACGTTACGTCCTCCAACACGGTATCGGGAAACGCGTCCTGTGGAAGCGGCATCGGTCCCAACAGGATTTCAACAGTGGTGGGCATTGTCAAAGCTTATACAACACGGGTAGGCGAAGGTCCTTTCCCGACGGAGCTGAAAGATGCCACCGGTGATCATTTACAGAAAGTCGGCCAGGAATTCGGTGCTACAACAGGCCGTAAAAGGCGCTGCGGATGGCTGGACATGGTACTGGTACGTCATGCTGTACGTGTTTCGGGCATTACGGCACTCGCGATCACCAAACTGGATGTTTTAACCGGCCTGAAAAAACTTAAAATCTGCATTGGTTACCGTTTGGGCGACAAGCTTTTGACCGATTCCACACCGGCCAGTATAAAAGCACTGGCCGCTTGTGAACCGGTTTACGAAGAACTTGACGGCTGGCAGGAAAATATCGCCCCGGCTTTAAAGATGAGCGACCTGCCCGAAAACGCCCGGAAGTACCTGAAGCGCCTGGAAGAACTGTCCGGCGCCAACATCACCCTAGTTTCCGTGGGCGCCGGCCGCGAAGAAACCATCCAGACGGGGAATCCCTTTCAAGACTGACCAGATCGAGTTTCTTCTTGACATCCGCTATCCTAGCTGTTAGAAGCCGGTGTCCTTAAATGAATACTCTCTTGGGCCGTTAGCTCAGCGGTAGAGCAGCGGACTTTTAATCCGTTGGCCGCGGGTTCAATCCCCGCACGGCCCACCAATGAAATCAAGGGACTAGGCAGTCCCTTTTTTTTATTTATGGGTGACCCATATGGGTGAATTTGGTTTTAAAAGAGCAGCGGACTGGTTGTTTTAGAACAGCGGATTGGTTTCTAATTGAGTAATTCTGGGTTTTCATAGATGTTGCCTATTACTTCAGGGTTTAAGTGAAAGATGCAAAATTCACTTCCGCTATTTTTATCAAACTTTCTAGTATCCAAATAAATTCTTGGGTCAAGCCATCCATCTTTATCTTCAATACCATAATGGACAACTCCAATAATTTTAAAATTAAGTCCCTGAGCTTGGTCGCAACTTACAATATCCCCCTCATAAATTTCTTTTCCGTTTTTGTCCTTTAATCCTATGTATTGCATAACGGGATAATTATAATCTCCGAAAATATCAGTTGCCTGTCCCTGTCTTCCAATTCCAAATGGTTCTTTCATTATTTTTTTATTATCATCCCACGCTCTAAATTTTATCTTCCTCATGTTGTTTGAAATTAATATTTGTATCTTAAGAATAACAGATGTATAAGTCTTGTCAAATCTACGCTGTGGATAAGTTGTTGTCATATGAAAAAAATATGGGAAAAAATTAAAGAGCATCCTATATACAGTAAAGTAGCCGCAGGTTTAATTTTGGCTGCATTGCTGGCAATCTTGAATATAATTTTTTCTTGGAATATTTTTTCGTCAAATTTTATTGTCCAGAAATGGATTGTACCAACATGGCTATTCATATGCATAGGAGCAGTTTTCATAATCGTATTATGGATGGCTATTATACTTAACTTTAGAAAATCAAATGGCGTAGCCAATAATAATTCGCAACATACGACAACTAATCAACAAGCGTATCCTGAAAAAGTGAGAGTGATAAAGGAATACACCAAGCCACATCAATACATCATCAAAAACAATATCGTCAGACATATACCTGACCCGGTGACATTTAATTATTTAGGACAGCTACACGGTTTTGATTGGGGAAGTTCAAAAGAGATTGCACCTGACGACTTCAAAAAATTTTCTATAGGAAGTGCCCTACCTAGTATATTGCCTTATTGCCAAGCAATCCTTGAGAAAGAGATAAAAAAAGAAGTCAAGTACGAAAGCCCATATTACTGGAAAATGCAAGATGGAAAAAAAGATGGTCCATTTTGTCAATGTTGTTACGACAAGGACCATTCACTAATAAGGTTACAGGAAAGTGTCAGAGGATACTGGGAGTGCAAAGTATGCAGTAATAACTACACAGATAGTAATTATCAACCACCGACTCCAGGAAGTAATAGGGGGATTTTGTAATAGCTATCTTGACAAGTAATTAAAACCGTATGGGTGACTCATATGGGTGAAAAAATAAAAAAACTGGCTCTTTTGACCATACTAGGAGCAAAAGAGCCAAATAACAGTACTGTAAATTCAGGTATTTAGTGATTTTAGCATACGACTAGATAAACTTTTAATCCGTTGGCCGCGGGTTCAATCCCCGCACGGCCCACCAAGAATATCCCAGACAGAGAAACTTTGCAGCAACTGCGCCCAAAGGGGCGCAGTTGGCGTGGTTCAGATGAAAGTGTTGGCCGGAGATAACAGACATCCAGGCAGTTTGGACCAGAATACGGTTATTTTCTCTGTTAGAGATTTTGGCGGCCAACAGACGGAATTAGCCGAAGCCTAAGGAGTCCCGACCTTCACTTGACTTGTCAGACAGTGTCCAATTAAGTCTTATCACAGCAATTTTTTTCACCTACTATGTTGCAATATCGTTATATACGGTAAAGTGTTTCTTTCCAATTGAAAGGTTCAACGAAAAAATCAGCCAGTGCGAAGCGTTCGGCCGGATTAAATTGGCAGTTGAAAAACTACCAACATGAGTCAAGAGTGGAATTGACCCCTTTGCCATTTATCCTGTTTGAATTACAGATTCAACTCGATTGCGTCCCGCGTTCTTGGCAAGGTAAAGGGCTTTGTCCGCCCTGGATATCGTTTTTGACAGTTCTTCCTTCAGTTGATATTCCGTAATTCCGAGGGATACCGTAACCTGAAAATCGTTCCCCAATTCCGGAAACTGGGACAACTCAATAAGACGACGCACACGTTCGGCACAGATATGCGCCCCCTCCCTAGTCGTCTGTCCCAGAAACAGCACAAACTCTTCACCGCCGTAACGCCCGCAGAAATCCGTTGCCCGCAAGGTATCCTGACACTTATGAGCAACTACCCTAAGCACCTGATCTCCAACCAGGTGCCCCATTGTATCATTGACTTTCTTGAAATGATCAATGTCCAGCATAATAAGGAAAAACAACTGTCCGGTTCGATCCGCCCTTTTTTTCTCAAGATTCAGCAGTTCCATTAAGTGACGCCGGTTATATAGACCGGTTAATTCATCATGTATGGCCATCTCATGAATCACTTTCATGGCTTTTTCAAGCTCGGTATTTAATTTGTTGGCCTTTTCCATTTCCACCAGGAGCGCATCATGGTTACGTTCGGCGGTTCGCCTGGCCTCCTTGAGTTCGTTCCTTTGCCGGCTGTAATTTTCTGAAAGATAAGCGATGAATATAGCCGATGGCAGGAAACAGAAGGTGAAAAATATCTCGAGTCCGAATGAACCCCGCTGCCCAAGATGAAAGATGGCGTAATATGAACCTAAAATTTGGATGATTGTCGCGCTGATGGCGATGATCATCGACTGGATAAAGCGGGAATTTGCAAGCAGAAATACAAGAGCCATGAGGGCGAAGAACAGTGCCATGACCCGTATTTCCCGGAGCATAAAAAACCAGATGGTATACATGACCAGCCAAACCGCGAACTGACCGAAAAATGCAAAGTTTGAAAAACCGGTTGTGATTGTTTTTTTCAGGCGAATAATGATTAAAAATAATATTGTAGCACCCAGAACAGTTGAAGCAGTGAACAGTATTTCAGAATAACTCACGGACGAGAAATGAAAGAGATGCGCGATTAATGTTACAATCTGGGTTATGATATAGCCAATAAAAACAAATATGGTATATTTGGTCAGGATTTCCCTGCGGCGTTTGTTGTTATCAAAAAGTGAGTTTTTTTCCATGCTCACCTTACTCACCTTGCAAGTTGATTTCCTATAAGGTTTGATTTTTTGATTTGATAAGAACTTGCTTTCATTTGAAGTGAGTATAGGAAAGCCACGCTTGCATGTCAAGGCAATCTTGGCAACAAAAAGGGGGTGTAGTGTCGATGTATATTGTCAGATGTGAATTGTTCATTATAGATTGAAAGAAAGCATATCAATCAAAATTGCCGGATGATTGAGTTCAGGAAGGCAGTCGCCGCCAGCAGAAGCGGAAAATCAGTTATCAGCCATTCGCATCTTTCATCCCAACTTTGTGGATGATTCTGAAGAAGAAAATAGGGACGCCTATTGCTGACGCCACCTACAATGTCGCACTTACTTGCGCCACCGAGAATCAATGATAACCATTTGAAATGCGCAAAAAAGGCAGAGCCAATTGACCCTGCCTTTTTCATTCCATGGTAAGAACCATGGTTTTTAAAATCCCATGAAAACGGATTTATTTCTGAAGCTTTCTTCGTACGCCTGCCAAACCCATCAAGCCAAGTCCAAAAAGAATCATGGTGGCGGGTTCGGGAACGGCATTGTTAGAAACGGGGGTGTAGTTGATAGCCAACACTGATTTATCGATATAAAAATCCCCAAACGCTGATCCGAGTTTCACCTGGAATATGCCGTCGTACAAGTAATTAACGTCAATACCGTAAGCGTAGTCTCCGGTATCAACTTCGCCAAAATCCCATGTGCCGCTTTCCGTCCATCCAAAACCTAACTCCCCAATGTACCTATCATTGTCATCACGCAGTGAGAGTGTCAGCGTTGCCGAATCAAGCGAAGCAGCAGCGGGATCAAAGGTGAACTGATGTTTCCAAACTACATAGTCAAGAAAACCATCTAGTTTATTAACATCTCCCCATCCGCGACTTACGAAGTCTTCTGGCGCAATTGTTCCGGCAGCAGTAAACTGCGTCGTGTCTGTCAAAGTTGCAGCACCGGCCACCCCACCCATACATAAAATAAATGCTAGCATCAAAATAATTTTCTTCACTTCTAACCTCCTTTTGCTATGTATTTTTGTTATTCATAATTTACTATATATAAAACTAAGCATCGTTAATGCCATATTTGTATGTTGCTGATATGACTATTGTTTAAAAATTGACTGGCATTGTGCGAATGAATCATCGTAAACTATTCCGACATAATATCATTAATGCAACTAATTGAAGTTATATGAATTATACAATTAGAACAATAAAAACATGAATTTAGCTGTGAGTCTTTAGGGAAATGAGGTTGTAAGGTTTACCGATGTAGATATAACTCACCCCTCATCTTTTGTGCAGCCTCATGGCGCACTTACGATTCGAAGTGGTGAATAAACGGATAGAAGTGGAAAAACAACAGTACAGGAAGAAAAAATGCGGTCTAAACCTACAACCAAATAGAATCAAGGTGCGCGAAAAGTCTATCGATTATCAATAGAAACATGCGATGGCACTTCCCTAAATCCAACACCCGCTTCTGGTGGAAGGAAGGAAGGACAGAAAGGACGGTAGACGAAACCGCTCAAGGCTACAACCTGCTATACGAAAGAGTTTTATGACAGCTTAAGGGCAAACCATGATGCAACGGTCATCCGTTAAAGTTTTTTCTCCATTCGCTTGCGATCTGTAATTTCGCGGCCAATGCCAAGAAATCTAGTTGGTTTCTCTCCCGGCCTTGCAATAAGAGATATAAACACCTCGATATATGTCCGGATGCCGTCCTTTCTTATCACCTCCCACTCAATGTCCTTTCTGGCAATCCCGGTCACATAGACCTCGTTAAAAACCTGAAAGACCTTCTTTGCGTTTTCGGTGTCCATTACTGCCTTGTAGTTCATGCCCCATATTTCTTCTTTTTTGTAACCAAGGATACGACAAAAAGAAGGGTTGAAGTATGTAAAATCACCAGCTCGATCGGCTTCAAAGTAGCCGTCTTCGATATTCTCAAGGATGTTTTGATATTTTTCCTCGGATTCGCGAAGTTCCTCCTCCAACTCGGAAATCCTCTGCCGCAGCCAATCTACTTCCCGGATCAATGATTGATTTATTTTTGATTCATCATTCATAGGATTGCCTCCTGTGCTTAGATAACCTGTGAGGTTGGAGGGGGGATTCACTGCCGCTGTGCGGAACGGGCTTATCGAAGCACTTAAGCTTATGATGGATTATCTGAACCATTAACACCACCCGAATTCTGGGGAACTTTAAGAGTATCAAATATGTTCGCTTGAACCTATCAGTTATATTTTACACAATAATCTTAAAAAGACCAAATTATTTTTGGTATTAGAATGCTGTTTGCCAACTGAAATCAAGCATTTTCTTCAAGGGCGATGTTTTACTGACTTCAGCTTACTATAAGGAAGATAGGAGAGGACATGGTATTTTCGATCTGTTAAAGTTGAATATCCCAAACAACCATAGCAGAAAGGAGAAAAGACCATGTC
>PHBN01000342.1 GCA_002840635.1 Deltaproteobacteria bacterium HGW-Deltaproteobacteria-1 | reverse complement strand
GTTTTGGTGATGAAAGTGAATGACCGGTCCGCGTAAACCGTGATAACGACAGGAATGATCATGCCTTCCTGATTTTGCGTCAAAGCATTGTAGGCCTTGCAAAACTCCATAATGTTAACGCCGTGCTGTCCCAACGCAGGCCCGATTGGCGGGGATGGCGTCGCCTTTCCCGCTTTAATCTGCAATTTAATATTCGCAATAACTTTTTTTGCCATAACAATCACCTGATCTAAAATTTTTTAGGCCTGAACTATGCGCCTTGAAATCCATGAATCTTTATTGTCCTTGTGTCACCTGTATAAAATCCAGCTCCACGGGTGTCGGTCTTCCAAAAATGCTGACGATCACCCTCAACTTGCTTTTTTCGGGCCGGACTTCATCAATGACACCGTCAAAATTCGTGAAAGGACCGTCAATAATTTTTACATGATCTCCGACATCAAACTTGAACTTCGGTTTCGGTTTCAGCGTTCCTTCATCAATTCTTACCTTCAGATTCTCAACGTCTTTATCCGGAATAGGAGAAGGTTTATCTTTGCTGCCTATGAAACCGGTCACTTTCGGCGTGTTTTTTACGATATGCCAGTTTTCATCGCTCATTTCCATGCGCACAAGAATGTACCCGGGGAAAAATTTTCGTTTGGAGGTTTTTTTCTCCCCGGAAATTAATTCAACGACATCTTCTTCCGGAATAAGAATATCGGAAAAAGAATCCTGCGCACCGGCAAGTTCAATCCTTTCCTGAAGGCTCAATTTAACCTTATTCTCGAATCCTGAATAAGTATGTACGACATACCATTTAAAAGCCATGAAGTTAACCTAATATAAACTTTACGAGTTTGGCGAGAATGAAGTCAATAATTCCCAGATAAACAGCCGTTATCGCAACAATCACCATAACAACCCCGGTTGAAGCCAATGTCTGTTTCCTTGTCGGCCAGGTGACCTTTTTCAACTCGGCCTTCGCCTGAGAAACAAACTGCATTGCCTTATCCACGAACAACTTGATTTTTTCCATATCTTCAGCCCTTTTTCGAGGAAAACTGGCAGGCCAGGAGGGACTTGAACCCCCAGCATCCGGATTTGGAGTCCGGCGCTCTATCCATTAGAGCTACTGGCCTGTCCCGTTGAAGCTACTTTGTTTCCCTGTGCAGTTTATGTCCACGGCAAAACTTGCAGTATTTTTTCATTTCCAGGCGGTTTTGCATCGTGCGCTTATTCTTTGTCGTCGTATAATTTCTCTGCTTGCATTCTGTGCAGGCTAAAATAATATTGTTTCGCATAATTCTCCTTCACTGGAGCCCACGACCAGGATTGAACTGGTGACCTCATCCTTACCAAGGATGTGCTCTACCAACTGAGCTACGTGGGCGCTGCATTTATAAAAAAATTACAACCGGTATTTATATAAAAAACCTGGAGCGGGAAACGGGATTCGAACCCGCGACCCTCAGCTTGGAAGGCTGACGCTCTAGCCCCTGAGCTACTCCCGCTTACCCATATTAATGGTGGAGGGGGGAGGATTCGAACCTCCGTAGGCTCCGCCGGCAGATTTACAGTCTGCTCCCTTTGGCCGCTCGGGAACCCCTCCAGTTACAAAACTCAAACTGGAGCTGGCGATGGGACTTGAACCCGCAACCTGCTGATTACAAATCAGCTGCTCTACCGATTGAGCTACGCCAGCAAATCCTTCTAATTCAAATAGTTTCGCAGGAAGCCCTCCCTGCTTTAAACGCAACAAAACCATTACACTGCTTCGTGCGAATTGCGGACTTTAATTTTTATACTTGTTTTTGTCAAGTAAATTTTTAAATTATTTACACAAATATCCGGGAATGAAAACAGAAT
>PHBN01000341.1 GCA_002840635.1 Deltaproteobacteria bacterium HGW-Deltaproteobacteria-1 | reverse complement strand
CATTGGACATGATATTTTCCCTCTGGTCATTATCCTCTCTCAGCGTTTGTAGGCTGGGCGGAATGAATCAAGCGCTGCATCCCATATCTTGATCTTTTCATCCAAATTGTCAGGATTTGTATCAACTGTAATCTGTATCCAGGGTCGCTCTCCAGAGTCAACATCACCAAGGTGTTCCAAGATGAAATCAACTTCTTCGCCATTCCCGTCATCAGTCCGTAAAATTTGTTCCTCACCAGGAAGCCCTGCGGCAGTCCTCTTCGTTGAACGCACCTTTTTAATATCAACATCGGTGGTAAAACCAGTTGCCATCGATGCTATTGTTCGAGAAATAAGGCCTTCCTCCTTAGATTCTCGAGCCCTGTGCATTTCCTTCATCTCAATTCTCAGCTTCATCCCCATAGGACCGGCAAAACGGGCGTAGGTGCTTTCCTGGCGCTTGTAGGGAAGCTCAATGACGCCATGCTGGGTATAAAAAGAATGATTCCCTGGCTTTTTTTGGGACAGAAACGGGCTATAAGCATTGGCAACTTCTTTGAGCCATGCATACATAACTTTTTCTTTATTCAATAAACCCTTGAGTGAAAAAAGAACCGTATTGCGTCCGTATGATATAAGGAAATCCCATTTACATTCATCGGCAGCCATAGAATCACCATAATAGAGAACACCTCTGGACCATTTTCCAAGTCGGTCGATTGGTTGCTCCTTGATGATGATCTTGTTGACTCCTTTCGGTTTTTTCAATTTTTCAATTTTAGCCAAGTGATTCTTCCACCTTTGTTCGGCATCCTGAATATTCGGGTATTCTTCAATTTCTACCAGTTGAAATCGGTGACTCTGAATCTCCAGTTCGAACTCTTCCGGCAGGTCGATGGCAAATCTGCCCATATAATAGGTCTTCATTCCTCTTTTTGCTCCTTTCGTTGTTCCTGTTGGCTTATGGGGTTGGGGTGTCCTTTTCTCGGCGGCGTCTGAATATCCGCAAAGAATCAGGCTGATCATAACCGCAATCAGTAGTTGTGGCAGTTTACGCATAATATCCTCCGTGTAATGTCGTTCTTGATCCGCACTTTGCAATATAACCCATCAACCTATGACATTGCTTCCTACTCCCGAAGTGGTTTTGCCATGTATTTATGCGCGGCAGACTACTGCAGAATGATCATTCCTGTTGTTTGTACCGTATAATGAACAGCATACCGCACATGACGCGGCTGTCGGAACACATTAATTGTTTGTTTTTTAAGTTAAAATTTGAAGACGGGTTTTTCTAAACGTTGTTGTGAGTTTTGTCAATGAAAAATCTTTGCGGCTTTTTCCAGAAGGTACCAAGAATGCCCGGCAAATTTGATGTGCTTAGATTCTGGATATCTTGGCTTAGATACGAATCAATAAAAATTTGAATTCTTATTACTCCGACGACTGAAGGACGTCATGCCGGACTTGACGCGTGACCTCGTGTGAACTTCAGGTTATTAGGTTATCCTGCATCCAGTATATTCCTGGATTCCCGCCTGCGCGGGAAAGACAAGTATAGATGTGTAGGTGCTTTTTTGTTTACCTTACTCTCTCTGTATTCCTTTATCCTTGAGCCTCAAGCCTTTAGCCTTATTTTCTAATGCGCTTCGTCCCAGTTTTTACCGGAGGCAATTTCCACTTTCAACGGCACTCTGAGCTTGATGACTTCTTCCATCTCTTTTTTGACGAGATTCATGACTTCTTCTTTTTCCCGCGTTGGTGCTTCACCTTGATCAAATCGGCGGCGCTTCCCTGGATCGGGGCGTTGATGGCCATTCGTTCGGCAAACTGCCTAACGGACGGAATCGAACTTTTCAATTCCGGCAGATAGCGGCGGCGGTTCAGCAGCGTGCAGACATAACCGTCCTGCCTCGCCCCTTCCAGAATGCTGTCCAGGTATGCCCGCACTTTTTTATAGCGCGCAAAATAACCGTCAATGTAGGCCTGCGCGGTTTTCTGCGGCACTCCCAGTTCCCTTGCCAGGCCGAAAGCACTCATGCCATAAAGAATGCCGAAGTTGATGACTTTGGCCTGCCGGCGCATATCGGGACTGACCATCTGCGGAAAAACGCCGAAAACGTCTGACGCGGTTCGCGTATGAATGTCTTCGTCAGAGGCAAAGGCCGCAATCAGCGAGTCATCTTCCGATAAATGCGCCAGCACCCGAAGCTCGATTTGTGAATAATCGGCGGAAATCAAGAGACAGCCGGGTGCGGCAATAAAGGCCTGACGGATTCTTTTGCCTTCCAGCGTCCGGATAGGAATATTCTGCAGATTGGGATTACTGCTGGATAGCCGTCCGGTGGCGGTCACGGTCTGGTTGTAGGAGGTATGGATTCTCCCGGTCTGCGGATGAACAAGCGCCGGAAGCGCGTCCACATAGGTGGATTTCAGTTTGGACAGTGAGCGGTAAGCCAGGATTTCTGCCGGCAGCTCATGGCTGCGAGCCAGGTCGGATAAGACATCCACGTCTGTCGAATAACCTTCCTTTGTCTTTTTCCCTTTCGGAAGGTTGAGCTTTTCAAAAAGAATTGTCTGTAATTGTTTCGCCTTTTTTCTCCATGGCGGCCAGCGTGAACAAAAGGGGCATCTCGACATCACGGTAAAGCGAAGCGGCTCCCGCCTCCTCCAGCCTGCCCTGAAGTGCCTGCGCCAAAGACAGAATTGCTTCGACCCGCCGGCCTGCATAATCGGCCATCTTAACGACCGGCACCAGTGCCAGCGGATAGGTTTTACCCTTACCACCCGCCACTTCGCTGGCCGTAGGAATTCGTTCATGGAGATATTCCCAGGTTATTTCATCAAGCTCGTAGGTTTGCCTGGCCGGATTGAGCAGATAGGCGGCCAGCTGCAGGTCCTCACCGGCCTTCACCTCAAGACTCTCCAGGCAAACAAGCGCTGTTTTCAAATCATAAAAATACTTTTCTATTCGTGTGTCGCCGAACACCGGCGCCATCGCATCCAGAACTTCTTTTGCCGTTAACTGCCGTTCGGCGTTTGGATGTCCCAGAGGAAGATAGAAGGATTCCGAATCCATACAAAAAGACATACCGATTAATACCGGCGGCGGGTTCTTTTCCCAGATGATTTCACAGGCAACCCGGTTGCTGCGCCGCAGTTTTTCTGCTAATTCCGATAACGCCGAACCATCCGCAATAATGCTGCATTCTTTCACCGGCGAGGCGGCATTTCCTTTTATCTGATGCAGAAGGGATGAGAATTCAAACTCACTGAAAAGGCCCGCCAGTAATTCCCTGTCCGGTTCGCGTCGTGCGGAATCCTGCAGGTTGAAATCCACGTCAATATCTTTGCGAATCAGCGCGAGCTGACGGCTGAGCTTCGCCTGTTGGGCATGCTGCCGGATTTTCTCGCGCAGTTTCACGTTGTGCAGTTTCTCTGCGTTTTCAACAACCGCCTCGACCGAACCGTACTCTTCGATGAGACGGTGTGCTGTCTTGGGACCAATGCCCGGAACGCCGGGGATATTGTCGGATGTGTCTCCCATCAGTCCCAGGATTTCCACCACCTTTTCCGGGCCCACACCAAATTTTTCTTTCACGGCCGCCGCGTCATAGGTTTTGTCTTTCATCGTATCAACCATTGTGACACGGTCGCCGATCAGCTGCATCAAATCCTTGTCTCCGGAAATGATGGCTATGCGCCAGCCTTTCTCGCTCGCCCGGGCCGTGAGCGTCCCGATCAGATCATCTGCCTCGACACCCTGCTTTTCCAGAACACAAATGCCGTGCCGCGTGGTGGGACCTTTGAGATCAAATGTTACGACGATATAGTCCGGCGCAAGATCACGCAGCAGTTTCATCAGCATGGTGGTGAAACCGTAGATGGCGTTGGTCGGGAAGCCCCTGGAGTTAGTCAGACCAGGAATCCCATAATAGGCACGATAAATATAATTGCTGCCATCCACCAGGGCCAGCAGGGGCGGGGTATTTTGATCAGTCATTAATAATTCCGTTTTAAGAATAAACCAGTGCATATCTGTTCCGACTTAGGCAAAAGCAGACATGCACTGGTTTTAAATATTAAAATAACTATTAATCTCACTCCGCTTGTCTTTTAGCTTCTTCAGCCTGCTCCTTGAATTGCTTGGCCATTTCTTCGGCCTGCTTGCGCATTTCGTCAGGAGATTTTCCCTTGAATTGCCCGGCCATATCCTCTGCCGACTGCCGGTATTCTTCACCCATCTGCCGCCATTTTTCCATCTCCGATCCCAAGTTTCTGGCCTTATGTTCAGCAAAAACACCCATGAGAGCAAGAATAACGCCGATAATCCCAAAAACAAGCCACGCCTTTTGTGAAGGAAGGTTATGAACATGAACACTTGCCGTTACGATGTAAAATGTAAAGATAGCCATACTGACAAGACCGCCTGCATAGGGAACCGCGCTGAGAATCGTCGTAATGGGGGCCAGCGCCATCAGATATGCGCCGCAGCGATAGGCTGTTTCATAATTTTCCTGGGAACCCATTAATTTCCAGATAACGAAGAGGATGGCCGCGCCGATAAAGCTGCCAATGGCGGCGGCAATCGGCATGAAGATGATCATGCCAAAACCGGACATCCCTGCACCACCGTATCCTCCGCCTGGCCCCAAACCGATGAAACCAATTATCGCCTGGATAATACCAACGATGACCCCCATGACGACGGCAAAAACAAGCGGCTCCAGAAAACCGCCTGTTTTTGGCATTCCCTGGAAGAATTCCGCGGGTTTTGTGACAACGTTAATTGCTGTCTGGGGCATGGCTGCAAAATTGATGTCTTTTGGATCCATCTTTTCGTCCTCCTCTTCTTTTATTTTTGGAAAAACAGTAAAATTGTATGCGCTTGTATCTCACGGATACAATTTTCAGTCAACCAACCATTTCGCATAGATATTGCTTATCATTACGAAGCGAAGCGGGAAATCCTGTTGCTTTTTGTTTCAGGATTTTCCCTGCGGTCGAAGTGACAGATGAAACTTACACTTCAAATGAAGCGTTTATTTTAAACGTTCTCACCGCGCGCATATCCAGGATGTCCGTCACACCTGTTTTCTTTTTAATGTCTTTGAGAAAGGATTCCAGTTCCGGGGCGGTCGTCGCACTTATGGTGAACCAGATATTGTATTCGTGATCCCGACGGTAATTATGCGTCACGCCTTTGTTGGCATTTACCATCTGAACAAAGAGGTCGATTTTATCCTCGGGCACACGCGCTGCACACAGCGTGCTCACCCGCCCGAGTTTCGTCCCGTCGAACACCGCGCCGATCCGGCGGATAATCCCTTTTTCCTTCATCTTCTGGATACGGGTAATCGCTTATACGTTGAGCGGTGGGATTCGCAGCGCAACAACGCAGATCAGTGCTTTTCAAGAGCCTTCGGATGGTACAAACACAACGGCTCTTCCGCTAAGTAATCCCCCGTCGCCTCATACGCCCGCGCGCGGCAGCCGCCGCAGACCTTGATAAATTCACAACGGCCGCATTTGCCGCCATACTTGCTGTAATCGCGGAGATTGCGAAACACCGCGGAGGTATCCCAGATTTCCCCAAAACTCTGCTTTTGCACATTGCCGCAATCCAGTTCTAGATAACCGCAGGGCTGGACCTGACCGACGTGGGAAATGAAACAAAACGTAATTCCTCCCAGGCACCCGCGGGTGGATTCGTGAAAATGGCCTCCCGCTTTTTTGACCGATTTGTTTCCTTTGGGCCTGTTCTGTCGCATGATCCGGAAATAATGCGGCGCGCAGGTGGCCTTGAGCTGAATTTCGCACGTCAGGCTTTCCTGATGAAACCACATCAGTGTTTTTTCATAATCGGCCGCCGTAATGGCCTGTTCGGCCAAATCCCTGCCGCGCCCCGTGGGCACGAGCAAGAAGATGTGATGTGCCGCTGCTCCGATATTGAGCGCCAGTGAATGAATATCTTTTATCTGGTGTAAATTAGTGTTCGTGATGGTTGTGTTAATCTGAAATTCAATCCCGACGGATTTCATGACTTCAATGCCCCTTATCGCGCCGTCAAACGCACCGGGCTGGTTTCGAAACACATCGTGACTTTGTGCATCTTTGCCGTCGATACTGACGCTGACTCTCTGAATTCCGCTTTCGATCATTCTGCGCGCCGTTGCCTCATCCACCAGCGTGCCGTTGGTCGCCATGACCATGCGCAGACCTTTCTGGGTTCCATAAGCGGCAATTTCAAAAATATCCGGCCGCAACAGAGGTTCGCCGCCGGTCAGAATGATGACCGGGCTGGAAGCGCTTGCGATATCGTCGATCAGGTGTAAGCACTGTTCAGTGGACAGTTCTCCCGGATAGGGGCCGAGATGAGACGCCGCCCGGCAGTGGACGCAGTTAAGATTGCAGCTGCGCGTCACTTCCCAGGCAATCATGCGGACTTTATTCCTATGGGTTGCTGACATGAATGATGGTCTGGTCAATATATCCTACCTTTTCGTCATAACCTTTCAGGTCACGCGTTCCGGACATGCGAAGAGCAATGCAACTCCTATTTTCCCAGCGCCTTTGCCAGATCTTTCGCCCAGTAAGTAATAATGATATCAGCGCCGGCTCTCTTGATTGCAGTCATGCTCTCCAGCATGGCTTTTTCTTCATCGAGCCATCCCATTTGGGCGGCGGCTTTGATCATGGAATACTCTCCGCTTACGTTATACGCCGCAAGCGGCAGATCGAATTCCTGCTTCGCGCGGCAAATGATATCCAGATAAGCCAGTGCCGGCTTCACCATGATGATGTCCGCCCCTTCGGAGACATCCAGGGATATTTCCCGAATTGCCTCATCGCCGTTGGCCGGGTCCATCTGG
>PHBN01000340.1 GCA_002840635.1 Deltaproteobacteria bacterium HGW-Deltaproteobacteria-1 | reverse complement strand
TGCCAAGGGAATCAAGGGAGCAGAAGAACGGGACCGGAAAATGTCCCAGTGCCGGAAGAACTTTGACTGGCAGGGCCAGATTGATTTGTCCATTGATCCAGAAAGAACGGTTGCTCTTCTGGAAAAAAGCAAAAGTGCTCAGGATGAAGGATGTACGATGTGCGGAGAATTCTGCGCGATCAAATTGGGCAAGAAATAAATAAACGCCGTAAATGAGAAAGAGAGATCGATGCGGATGGCGGACACCAGCGACAGTGAAAAAATCCGTGCAGCCGGGGCGATCGTCAGCCGGTTAAAAGAGTCGGGATTTGAGGCGTTCTTTGTGGGCGGCTGCGTCCGGGATTATTTGCGCGGCGTCATGCCCGTCGATTATGATATTGTGACCTCCGCCCTGCCGGATCAGGTGATCCGTCTTTTTGACCGCACTGTTGCCGTCGGCGCCAGGTTTGGTGTCGTGGTCGTGATTGAAGGCGGTCGTTCCTGTGAGGTGGCCACTTTCCGCAGCGATGATGCGTATGAAGACGGCAGGCGTCCCTCCCGAATTCACTATTCGTCTGCCAGGGAGGATGTTTTCAGAAGGGATTTTACGATCAATGGTCTGTTAATGGATGTCGAGACGGGAGAGATTATTGATTACGTGGATGGCCGCGCCGATATCGCCAGGAAAATCATCCGGACCATCGGCGACCCGGCGGTCCGTTTCAGTGAAGACTATCTAAGAATGCTGCGGGCAATCCGTTTTGCGGCCAATCTTGATTTTACCCTCGACGTTGCCGTAAAAAAGGCGATAGTTGCACATGCTCCCAGAATCAAAGAAACAAGCGCGGAACGTGTTGGGGAGGAGTTGAATAAAATTCTTACGCGCGGCGGGGCGCGCCGGGGCTTTGAAATGATGGCCGAGACAGAGATCCTGAAACAGATCCTCCCGGAAGTGGACAGCATGCGGGGTGTCTTGCAACCACCGCGGTTTCATCCGGAAGGTGATGTGTGGGAGCACACCATGATCATGATGGAGAGGTTGTCTAATGAAGCCGGACCGGATGCTGATCCAACGCTGGCGTGGGGTGTTCTCCTGCATGATGTGGGGAAGCCGGTGTCGCGCTCGGAAGATGAAAGCGGGGTGCATTTTTACGGTCACGTCAAACTGGGTGAAGCCATTGCAGACGGTCTGATGCGTCGGCTGCGCTTTTCTCGGATGCAGAGAGAAGACGTCCTGAACCTGATTCATCAGCACATGGTTTTTATGAATGTGAAAAAAATGCGGCAGGCGCGCCTTAAACGCTTTCTCCGGATGAAGGATTTTCATTTGCACCTGCAGCTGCACCGGCTGGATTGCCTGGCCAGCCACGGCATGCTGGACAATTATGAATTCTGCCTTGAAAAAATGCGGAGCCTGGAGCAGGAGGAACTGCATCCTCCCCGTCTCCTGACGGGTGATGATCTCCTGGCCATGGGATTTGCTCCGGGAAAGCTGATCGGAGAAATTCTGCGTTTACTGGAAGAAGAACAGCTGGAAAACAGGATCAGTGATAAAGAAGAGGCGCTGGCATTCGTCCGCGACCGTTGGACGGCATAGCGCCGAATGGTGTCCCAGGACGTCGATCAACATGGGAAAAATGAAAAAAATATTTTTTGGAATGGCTATCCTGGTGATGGTTGTTCTGTTTCTGCAGGCCTGCGCCAGCCGCGGAAAACAGGTGCGGCCGACGACGCGAGTACCAAAACGCCAGCTGGCTGTGATGGGATACACCATTCAAGCCGGCGCGTTCGCGATCGTGGAAAATGCAGTGCGTTTGACCGAAAAGCTCAAAGATCAGGGTTTGGATGCGACCTACTTTAAAGCGGGCGACGGTTTGTTTAAA
>PHBN01000339.1 GCA_002840635.1 Deltaproteobacteria bacterium HGW-Deltaproteobacteria-1 | reverse complement strand
GAAGATGGTTGAGAAGCGGGGTGGAAGATTCGTGCAGGGTTGTGTCGAACGCATCGAGCCCGATCAAAACCGCATCTGGCTGCAAGATGGCCAATCCCTGGATTATGACGTCCTGTCCTGCAATCTGGGCAGCGAGGTTATGCCGCTCGCGCATGCGGCGGACACAATCATTCCGGTCAAGCCCATTGAAAATCTGTACACCATCGGCAGAGTCATCGAGCAACGCTTGAAAAAGGATAGCCTGCGTGTTTTGGTAATAGGCGGCGGCGCCGCGGGCGTTGAGATCGCCGGGAATCTTTATCACCTCGCAAAACTTGCGTCCGGCAGTCTCGATATTACACTTTTGAGCCAGAGCGACATCCTTGCCAGGTATGCTCCGAAGATGCGAAATCTGGCGCTTGCCTCCTTTGCCCGAAAAAGCATTCACGTGTATGAGCGCGTTTCCGTTACCAGGCTCTCAGATACCGAAGCGTTCCTCCCCGACGGGAGCGCTTTGCCTTTTGATTATGTCGTCAACGCGGCGGGCATCCGGCCGACGAAGGTATTTCGGCATTCCAGCTTGCCGGTCAGTGACGACGGCGGCTTGCTGGTCAATGAATATCTTCAGGGCGTCAATCATCCGAGGATATTCGGCGGAGGCGACTGCATCAGCTTCACCCCAAAACTGCTGGACCGCGTGGGTGTGTATGCAGTCCGCCAGGGTCCGGTTCTTTATAAGAACATTATCGCAGCTTTGTCTTGCGGGAAGCTGCACCCGTTCCAACCCCAGGCAAGCTATCTGTCCGCTCTCAACATGGGCGATGGGTACGGTCTTCTTGCCTGGCGGTCCCTGGTTTTATCCGGGCGGTTTCCTTTCATTCTGAAAAACACCATCGACAAAAAGTTTATGAAAAGATTTCAGGTCAGCGGCGAACGTCATGAAGCTTGCTGCACTTGAGAGATTTGTGCTAAAGCGTGTAGCGAATTCAACCTCCCTCGATCCTTCCCTGGAGGGTATGCGATCCACCAAACAAGGGAAGCTTCTCATCTCTCCTTAGCTTGTTGAAGGGGAACAGAGAGGGGAAAATTTGGAAAAAATATATGGCGTTACTCTGGGTTAATAATGTTTCAATCAGTTTTGGCGGACCGATGCTGCTGGATGGCGCGTCTTTGCAGATCGAGCCGGGCGAGCGCATCGGTCTGCTGGGTCGAAATGCGTCGGGCAAATCGACGCTGATGAAATTGCTTGCCGGCTTTTTTCCGCCGGATGCCGGTGAAATCGTACGGGATAAGAATGTCCGGTTATCCGCCATGCCGCAGGATATCGAGGATCTGCCGGGAACGGTATATGATGTCGTCGCATCCGGCGGGCAGGCGCATCTGGATATGCTTCATGACTATCACGAGTTGACGCAAGCGTTACATTCAGGCGACAGTGATCCTGCTCTTATGAAGAAAATCGAGCAGGTTCAGCATCAACTGGAAATGGCGGGAGCCTGGCAATTTCATCAAAAAGTCGAAACCGTCCTCAACCGGACGTCGCTGGATGAAAACAGCGAATTTAATCTCCTGTCGGCGGGATTAAAACGCCGCGTGCTTCTGGCGCGGGCACTGGTTTCCGATCCGGACATCCTGCTTCTGGACGAGCCCACCAACCATCTGGATATTGCTTCCATCCTCTGGCTGGAAGAGTTTCTGCAAAATTACGACAAAACGATCCTGTTTGTCACGCATGACCGGACGTTTTTGCAAAAAATCTCAACGCGCATCGTCGAAATCGACCGGGGCAAACTTTTCTCTTTTTCCTGCAACTACGCCACCTATCTTGAAAGGCGTCAGGCCATGCAGGAAGCTGAAGAAAGCCAATGGCAGGCCTTTGATAAAAAA
>PHBN01000036.1 GCA_002840635.1 Deltaproteobacteria bacterium HGW-Deltaproteobacteria-1 | reverse complement strand
TTACTGCAGCAGCATTGAAAAATGTCAGGTTCCCCTTTAGATCCACCTCATAGTAGGCTTCCTCCATGTTATCGAGGATATTCCGGTAACGCTCCTCTCGCTCGCGGTGACGCATTTCGCTTGTCCGCAGTGCATCCTCCGCTTGCTTGCGCTTGGTGATATCACGGAGATTAACAATTCCAGCCTCAATTTTTCCGTTATCGATCAAGCTGCTTCCGGTAACCTCGAATATGCGCCAGTCTCCATCCCGGTGACGAAGACGCATCTCAGACCGCAGATGGGGGGCGTTGACATCTTTGGCAATTTTAATGGCCATTTCAGTTAAATGCTTCAGGTCATCCGGATGAACAAGATCAAATAAGCCGCCGCCAATTCTTTCTTTTGGCTTGTATCCTAAAACTCTTTCAATCGCCTTATTTTCATAGGTAATAATACCTTTTCGATTTACGATAACAATGATATCTGCAGATTGCTCTGCCAAAGCCCGAAATCTTTGTTCCTCGCGGCGCAGTTTCTCGTCTGCCCGTTTACTCTCGGTAATATCCCGGGTAATTCCCCTGAACCCAACGGGGTTGCCTTGGGGGTCCCTCATCAGGGAGATGGAACTCTCAACGGGTATTTTCTCACCTGTTTTGCTGACGAGCTCCCAATCGACTCTCTGGATAGACTCCCCTGTAAGAAAAACCTTGTGAAAAGCATCAAACACCTTTTGATGACTGTCTTTTTCCACATATCTGCGAAAATTCATGCCGATCATTTCATTTTCGGTATAGCCGAGTTTCCTCACTGCCATGGTATTGAAGAACGTCATGTTTCCCTTCAGGTCTATCTCATAGTATGCCTCTTCCATATTATCGAGGATGCTCCGGTAACGCTCCTCTCTCTCATGGTGACGCGCTTCGCTCTCCCGCAGTGCCTTCTCCGCACACTTGCGTTCGGTAATATCGCGGAGATTAACAACGATCGCTTCAGCAAAGTCCTTCTGCTTCAGATTACTTGCGCCAATTTCAAAAACACGCCAGTTCCCTTCAATGTCCCGAACGCGCACCTCACTTCGCTGAACCGGGGCATTTTCATCTGAGAACAATAAATTGAATGTATCGGTTATAAAACTCAAATCATCAGGGTGAATGTGATCAAATACTTTGCTGCCAATTCTTTCCTCAGCCTTAAATCCTAAAATTCTTTCCACCGCATCGTTTTCATAAATCACAACGGCTTCCCGATTCACGAGAAGAATAATATCAGAAGATTGCTGGGCAATAGCCTGGAAAAGTTGACCCTCGGCCTGTAATTTTCTCTCTAATTTCCTAATTGTTTCAGGCTTATCAGGCAACTTGGATTTATTTTGTTTTACATTTGCTTTCATATACTTAAATCAATATCAACCTGCTTTTATGGTGACAGGGGCCGGCTCAAATTTTCGTTGCATCATCGCAAATCAGGGAAAACATTATGAGGAATGGAATTAGATGTCAATGTAATTTCGACCATAAAATTTTGGGATTGAACATTTGTTCATACAAGAATGAACTCTGGCTACTTCGTCAAGGTTTCTGATTTATGGATATCAACAAAGGGCGAATCCATCAACGAAGCTTCGCTAAGCACTCGCAGTTTAAAGTGATTTGTACGGATTGACCGCAAAAGCTGTAGTTATCGGAATTCTTTACATAATGGATATGTGATGTAATATATTGTAATGAAATCTTTTTCTGCGAATATATATCCCTAAAGCACACTTCTGCATGAATTCTATTGTCGGAATGATTTACAATTACTGACAGATCTGAAAATAATCAGCATACCGCCGATGAAATTGTATTTTAAATTATGTTACAATATCAATATATTATAAACTAATGATGACAATCTGTCTGCAAGGCACATTATTTGCTGGCACGTATTACAATGTATTTTTATATAAAAGTAATAGAATAACCTGGATTCGTTTCTTACTCATGAAGGGCAGGGTGGAAAGATGAGTCATCAAGAGCAGATCATTGTAAGTGAACTTGACAAAAACCCTAATATTCGAATTACAGATCTGGAGAATATGACGGGGTTGCCCATTGGAGAAGTCTGCAAGATCCGATACTTCTGGAGACTGGAAAAGAAACGGGAGAGCAAGCAGTTTGGCCCTTCTCAGGGAAGGGAAGAAAAACCTTCTTTCAAAAGATGTTATGCATAATCAAGAGATCGTTTGACCAAACCCTCGCAGTCATCAGCAGAAAGACGCATAAATAGACCTTTCACATGTGTTGCTTACCTCAGAATGATGCTTGAAAAATTAAGACAGGGTCATCTGGCTCTGCCTTAATTTTACTGCAACAGGACATGTATCCGTTCATAATTACCTAATCCCGAAATACATACAGAAACGATCTTTTTCATGACAATTATCTCATCTCATCTATGCATCAGCCTGTTCAGCTCCAGCGCCCGCCTCATGATTAACTTTGCTGACTGGAGGCCGGCTTCGTCGCTCTCAATCCCGGACATTTCATAAAGATCGACCTCGCCTGATCCCAGGGTGCTGGCATGAGCCGATGCGCCAAGGGGACTTATACCCTTATGGACACTGGCCGGAATCATTTCCAGCGTCAGAAAAGCGAGGATGTGCGTCAAATGAGTTGTCTCTATGCCGCCCTGCCGAAGCCAGGACACAGCCATGCTCACCCCAATTTTATTTTTCATCCGACCCGCCGTCAGATTGCCGAAAACAAACACTCTGAGCCGGTCAATCATCGCGGCCATCCGCGCGGAAGTGCGCATGAAATAAACAGGACTGGCCAGCACGATGATATCCGCCGCCTCGGCTTTCTCAAAGACGGACTGAGCATCATCCTTCAGAGAGCAATATTTACCCGGCTTCTGTTTGGTGAGACAAAAATTGCAGTGGATGCAATCCTGAATTTTCAAACCGGAAAGATGAACGGTTTCCTGTTGGATATTTTTTACGGGCAGTCCCTTCATCGCAAGGCTCAGCAATGTTTCAACGTTGCCTTTTTTTACCGGCGATCCGGAAATGCCAAGAATTCTGTAAGTCATATCGAATCCTTTTCATCATGCTTCACAAAAATGAGTTTGCCTGTGTCAAAACCCAGGGATGATGCCCTGGAAATCAACCGGTCCCTGACATCTTTATCCAGTCCGGGACTGCGGGCCAGGATCCACAGATAGGATTTGTCCGGGCCACAGACCAGCGCATAAGAGTAATCCTGATGATCCAGCTCCAGAATCACGTAAGATCCGTAAAATGGTCCGAAAAAAGAGACTTTTAAAAATCCCCGATCGGGCCCATTAACAAAATACGCCTTCCCTTCGGTTTCTTTCCATTTGCCTTCGCTGGCGAGATAACCGCGGTTCAGGACACGGACACCCCCATCTTCACGCAGGCTGTACTCGGCCGACACACGGGACAAGCCCCGCTCAAAAGAATGATCGAGCCTCGCAATTTCATACCACTTGCCCAGGTACCGCTCGATCTGGAAATGATCCACCGGCTTCACGCCATCCGGCAATCCGGCACAGCCAACAATTAATAAAGCCAGAATATTGATTATTTTTTTCATGTTCAGATCGTCCAGCCCCTTTACAATTCAGTGCTGATGGCTTAGACTATATGAATACTGTGCAAAATCAAAGGGGGAAATATGAAGTTAAGTGAATATTTTGATCAAGCGGATGGATTCGGTGTTCTTTCAACTGCCGATCAAAGCGGTAAAGTTGATGCGGCTGTCTATGGGAGGCCGCATTTCATAGACGAAGAAACGGTCGCCTTCATTGCCGCTGACAAGCTGACTCACGCCAATCTGCAGGTGAACCCTCATGCAGTCTACATCTTCAAGGAAGCGGGGCATTATGAAGGCCGCAGGCTCTATATAACCAAGCTCCGCGAAGAAAAAGACAGCCCCTTGATTGAGGAAATGCGCCGGAAGAAATACCCCGAAGTAGAAGGTAAATACAAGAGTGGTTCCAAGTTTCTGATCTATTTTCATTTGGATAAAGTGTTGCCGCTCATTGGCGGCGGGGAATAATCAGGCAATCCTATTTTAATCCCGCTCACATAAAAGAGAAGCATCGTTCAAAATAGTTTCTGAGCAGGAGGAAACAAGACGTGAAAATTTTCATGACCGGGGGAACAGGTTTTGTCGGAACGTCCCTGACCGATCGGCTTACCAGGGAAGGTCATCATGTTACGGTCCTCACACAGGCAATTACCGGTAGAGATTTAAAAAAACCCGGTCTCTCCTATCTGAACGGCGATCCGAACAACAGGGGCGAATGGCAGGAAACCGTTGGTGATCACGACGTCATCGTCAATCTTGCCGGTGCTTCCATATTCAGCCGCTGGACACAACAGCAGAAAGCCATTCTGCGCGCAAGCCGCATCAACACAACAAAGCATCTGGTCGAAGCTCTGCCGGATGATGCAAGGCACATCACTTTTTTCAGCACATCCGCCGTGGGATATTACGGATTTCATGAAGACGAAGAGCTTACCGAATCATCGCCTGCCGGCAATGATTTTCTGGCACGCCTGGCGCGTGAATGGGAAGAGGAGGCTCTCCGGGCGCGGGAGAAAGGTGCACGCGTTGTCATTACCCGCTTCGGTATTGTGCTGGGTCCAAACGGAGGAGCGCTGGGGCAGATGATTCCCCTGTTTAAATTTTTTCTGGGCGGTCCGCTGGGAAGCGGACGCCAGTGGTTTTCCTGGGTTCACATTCAAGATCTCACGGAAGCGTTTGTTTTCCTGCTGAAGCATAAAGAAGTATCCGGCGCGGTGAACCTGTGCTCTCCCCGGCCCGTCCGCAACAAGGATCTGGGTAAAGCCATTGGCAGAGTTCTTCACCGTCCTTCCTTTTTGCCAGCACCGGGCTTTATGATCAAACTGATTCTCGGAGAATTCGGTTCTGTCCTGCTCAAAGGTCAGCGAGTGATTCCCCGTCGCCTTCTGGATGCAGGATTTCAGTTTCAATATCCGGGAATCGATGAAGCGCTGAACAATATCATCGTTCTTTAGCATAAGGAGCAGAGCGCTGATTTCGTTATTTTGGAACAAGGGCCCTGCTATCGGAGTAGAGCTCGCCACCTGCCGCCCAGTTTTCTTTTTCGTATTCTTCGATCAAAACCCAGACAGCATCCGGTTTGACATCGATCGTTTGGGCAACCGCATCCGTCACAGCCCTGGCCAGATTGCGCTTCTGCTCGACTGTTCTTCCTTTAACGATTTTAACATTTACAACAGGCATCATTTCCCCCTATAGTTTAAATGCAGGCTCTGAAACGACAGACTGAAGCAGCGCCGCTGCTCTTTCTTCCTGGTCCGGTTCACCGCTCACACACAGCCAGACACTGCCTTCCGCGCCGGAAACACCCCCTGCGGCAACCAGCTTCGCCCTAGCCCCCGTTAATAAAGCAATAGCATCCAGTTCCGTCACGATTTCACCTGGAACGGGCAACAGCCTCGGTCCGTGTGCGCCCGGCCTGTTGATCTCGGAGGCCAGATCGTCCAGGTTTCCCCAAATGCGTTTTTCCAGGCCAACCGGAATAATCAAACGGACACGCCTGCCGTAATGCACAGGAAGCGATGCGCCGATGGTCCCCGCCTGCGGGTGTCCAATCAGAATCGCAGCCCGTCTGGACTCCAGATCAACCGCGTTGGCACCTTTTAAAATCACATCGCCTTCCTTCAGTCCATCAACAACGTCAAAAATTGTTTTGCCTTTTTGCCAGACGCCTTTATGAATCACCACATCGCCCGGAAAATCACTTTCGTCAGGAAGCCTGCCGGACGGAGCCGTCGGTCGGGAAGGCGGCAAAACAATACCACGGAAAAACCGTTCGCGCCGGAATTCATCAGCCTGTCCAATTACAGCGAGCAGCTCCTGAGCCACGTAACCGTTGGTCGTGCCCGCAATGATCACAACCGTTTTGTCTTTCAGCGCGGCGAGCACTTCCGGATGACCGGCAATGCCTTTGCCGATAATGCTTTTACCGGCTGCCGGCGTAAGTGAAAATTGTCTCATAAATGATGCCCCTTTCCCTTTTATCAAATCAACCACCTCGCAGTAAGCTGCGGAGAATTAACGCTCCTCCCGCGCGAGCGGGATCAAAGATTTTCCCCCGGCAGATAGTCCTCCCTGATCGGAGAAAATACTTCCACAGCCACCGAATCTTCCAGAACTTCGGCACTGTGTTCAACATTCATAAGGATACACCAGCTGTCTCCCGGAAGCGCTTCGAATCGCTCTTCACCTGAAATAAAAATCATACGGCCGCTTACCAGGTACCCCGTCTGCTCATAAGGATGAGAATGCCGGGGCACTACCGCACCCTTCTTAAGCCTGAATTCCGCCATCAGCGTCCGTTCTCCGAAGACCAGGGTCTTCTGATCAATGCCCTTCACCCGTGTATGATATCCGCCTTTATTTTCGCAATTATACATTCTGCGTTATTCCTCTTAATGTTCTCCCTGTTCTTTTGAACTATGGTAGTCTGAATGAAAACTGAACCATTCATGCTAAAAGCCCCTCAGGAACCATGTCAACCCTGTGGGGCTTCTTATTGTCCTAACAGCCTGATCGTCTGCAAGCTATCAGGCTTTCCTTTATTTAACCTTTGTCCAGTAATGACTTTCACAGATAAACATTACACATGCCGTCACTTTCAGTCTGTCCGGCGACATAAGCGTCATGTTGCATTTATATTCTTTACCTTCCTCAACGTCGAAAATTCTCCCCTCGACGTATCTTCCGACCTCTCTTTTCAGGTTGGATAGAATCAGCATGCCCATCAGCGGCTTGTCCTGCCGCTCTTTCTTGCATTTTTTGCATACCGCATTGGCGGGAAGCGTGGTGAGCTTTACAATTTTGCCATAATAAATCCCGTCTTTTTCAAATATTTCAACATGGAATCTTTCTTTTCCCTTATCCTTGCCCTTTACGACGGGCATAGACCATATACCCGCAATGGTAGGTTCCGCCGCCTTCGACAAACCGGAAAATATGAACAACATCACTACAGCCATTACGAAAACAAACGTTTTTTTCATTATTCCCTCCTGAATCGATTCCCGGATCCCCGTGTTTCCTTTTTTGGAATTATATGGGCAACGACGGATGAACGCAAGTGCAAAAAGGGTTGTTATCAGGCCATAAGACTGTTAGGTTTAGTCCATAGCCTAGATAGTTATATTTCTGAACTTAATTGGATCGGTTGCATAAAGGACGGCCCGCTCGACCCCTTCTTCTCGGAAATGGTGTGTCTTAAGATAATCGGGATTATTGGCCATGGAAAGAAATGCTTTACGGGATGGATATTGCACCAGCATGAGCAGATCCCATCTTTCATTTCCATTGAGCAGTTCATCGGGTTTCCCCAGATACAAGACTTTCCCTCCGACACCTTCAACAAATTTCCCCGCCTCTTTCATGTAGCGTGCGTAAGAAGCCTGTCCTTCAGCACCCTTGAACTTAATCAGGTTCAGCATGACAACGGGCGCTTCGCCGTGATTTTTTGCCAGTCTGCTGAATTCATCAATGTTCATTTTGATTCCACTCACAGGACTAACCTCCTTGTGCTGTTTTTTTAAAAAAATGTTTATCATACCGCTTCAATTCAAAAAGTTTTTTATTTTGCGTGGAGACAATATGATAGAAGCGATCCTGAGGAATGTAAATGTAAGGGACATCCACTTCCCGCCGGTAAAGAAAATGGGAAAGAATCAAACGGTTGACAGCCTGATGGCCTACAATCATAATGTTGTGCGCGCGGCGGTTCAGAAAAAACGACTTTTTGATTCCCTCTTCAATTCTCGGTTTCATCATCGCGTAACTTTCGCCCTCGGGATAAACATAGGCATATTTATTTGTTTCACGTGCTCTGAAGACTTTCGGCATCTCTTTTTCAATTTCAGCGTAAGTCATGCCTTCGCAGACGCCGGCATGGATTTCATTAAACTCTTTCAGCGCAATGATCCGGCAGGCGTCCTGTCTTGCAGCAATTGCCTCTGCCGTGCGTTTCGTGCGAAGCAGGCTGCTGGTAAAGATGTAGGAAATTTTTCTGCCGGCAAAAAACTGCCCCAGTGCTTCGGCCTGCTCCTTTCCCTTTTTTGTAAGACCCGGATCGCCGCCGATGCGGTCTTCAATATTGTATTCCGTTTGTGTGTGCCGGATGAGAAAAAGATTCTTTACTTCGTCTGTCACCAGATAATCGCGCAGGCGTGCGTAAAGTGGAATCGCATCAGTATGTTTTTCTGATAGAATCTTGTTTTGCAGTGAATCCAGGCGGACGTAATTTCGTTCCACCTTCAGCGGGGCATAGATCATCTTGTAGTAATCAATTCTTTTGAGAAACTCCGTTTTGGCGGTTTTGCCGTCCAGATGCTTGAATTCCGGCAGTTTCGTTTTTTCCAGAATGCTCAGATCAAGAATATCCTCATCATCGTTGATACATTCAATAAAGAGAAGGGGGTGATTATTAAGATATTTCTCAAGCATCTCCCGACGATTACGACCTGCGTTGGTCGCGTCAAGAATCGCCACCTGTCCGGAATTGTCCAGATAGGCTTTGGCCTTTTCGCAATGCATGCGCGCAAATTGATTTCGCAGTTCCACAGCGTTCGAATTGTTTGGAGAATAAAATTCAGCGCATGACGTTTCAGCAAGCGGCCGGTAAATCCGGCGCAGATTACCGTTGTTGAATATTCGTGTATGGATATGATCCTTGCGGAATGCTTCCAACAGGCGTAAAGCCAGCGTGGACTTGCCCCTGGCGGGCAGCCCCATCAGCACAATGTATAATTTATCATCGCTCATCGGTATTTACACCCCGGGTTTTGCCGGTGATGGTTCATTCCGTATAGGCAAATTTTCCATCGACTTTTTCGCAACATTCCGGCGTCTATATCATTTTCAAGATTACCGAACATCATTGGCTTGTAGCAAATAAGCACTTTTACTTCAACACAACAATTTCCCCTGCATCCATCATGCTTTAGGACACCTGACGGCCGGACAGACTTTCCTTGGAAAGGAGAAATGGATTGACAACCCACAGGCTTTTGTTTAATCTTTTTTATCCAAGGATTGAGGAGGCGAAGATGGCTATAAAGATTGCAATAAACGGATTCGGAAGAATCGGACGGCTGGTATTTCGCGCCGGTTATAAAAACAAAG
>PHBN01000338.1 GCA_002840635.1 Deltaproteobacteria bacterium HGW-Deltaproteobacteria-1 | reverse complement strand
CTTATTTTGTCGTGAATGCTTTAAACCGTCTCAGCACAACGAATACCATGGAACGATATTTAAACTATCTCATCAACGTGGTGGCGGGAACACCCAACGATCGTATTCAGCCCGTTTATGGCATTGACGGTAAGGCCAGACTGGATGAATACGAAGTTGCCAGTCTGCCCGGCTATCGTGGGATGGGACCCGTGCGGATTGGCAACCAGGCTTGTGAGCAAATTCAACATGATGTTTATGGTTCGGCCATTCTGGCTGTAGCGCATGTCTTCTTTGATCGGCGCCTGGCTCACCGGGGCGGTGTTGCACTCTTTACACGACTGGAGCCGCTTGGTAAAATGGCGGTTACCGTGCATGATCAGCCGGATTCGGGTCCTTGGGAGACACGTAAAACTTTACGTGTCCATACTTTTTCCAGCATCATGTGTTGGGCGGCCTGCGATCGGCTGGCCAGAATAGCTGTTTACATAGGTCTTATGGATCGTGCTGCATACTGGCGGAGCCAGGCAGACAAAATCCATGAGACAATCTGCCTTCGGGCATGGAGTGAGAAAAAGCAGGCTTTTACCGCCTCATTTGACGGCGATTCGCTCGACGCCAGCCTTCTCCTGCTCCACGATACCGGATTTCTGCGCGTCGACGATCCGCGCTTCATTAAAACCGTAACCGCCATTGAACGTGAGCTCAGGCACGGCAACTATATTTACCGCTATGTTGAAAATGATGACTTCGGCGTCCCGGAAAACGCCTTTGTGGTCTGCACCTTCTGGTATATCTATGCCCTGGCCGCCCTAAACCGGGGTGATGAAGCCCGCACGTTGTTTGAAAATCTTTTGTTGAGGCGCAACAGGCACGGGCTTTTGGCCGAACATGTTGATCCGCGCACGGGTGATCCATGGGGTAATTTTGTTCAGACCTATAGCATGGTGGGGCTGATCAATTCGGCCATCCGCCTCAGCAAACGCTGGGATAGCGCTTTTTAGAAGGGAGGGTATTTATGAGTTTTCAACAAATCAGGTCTTCCCGATCTTTGCGGCTGACATTGCGCTTTGTTATTCCTTTGATTGTGATAATGACGCTCCTGGCCTTCCTGATAGTGCCCCTGGTGGATAATCTGACGCTGAAGTGGTCTGTTCGCGATCTGGATATCCGCTCAAAGCTGATTACCAATGCCATTCAGGAACCCCTCGGTGAGCTTCTGGTGCAGGGCAACAAAACGAAGATCAATTCCCTGCTCAAACGGGCTACTCAGGACGAACGCCTCTTTGCCCTGGGGTACTGTGACGGGCAGGGTAAGTTACTCTACAATACACAGACATTCCCCCGAGACCTTCGATGCGCCCTGCCCAGGTCATCCGTGCACGAATCACCGGCACTGCTCCAATTGCCGCAAGGTCTAGTTCATGTAGCAATCAATCCCGTATCCATTGACGGTTCGCCTTCCGGATCTCTCGTTCTGGTCCACGATTTGAGCTTTGTCCAACGCCGCAGTGAGGATACGCGTAAATATATCGTGGCTCTTTTTGCCATCCTTTGTCTGGTGATATCTTTTATTACCGTGCTGGTTGCGCATCTGAGCTGGCGGGGTTGGATGACCGGTGTTCGTGCGCTTTTGCGTGGTGATGGGCTGATCAAGCCTTTTGATAAGTCTCCCAGCTCCGAGTTGCAACCACTGGTTGGTGATCTGCGTGCCCTGCTGCGCACCATGGACACGGAAAGACGCATTGCGGATGACGTCACCTTTTCCTGGAATCCAGACGCCCTCCGAAGCCTGCTCTATAAACAGTTGGCCGGAGAGCAGATTCTTGTCGTTTCCAATCGAGAACCGTACATTCACATGAAAACGAACGAAGGCATTGAACTTCATCG
>PHBN01000337.1 GCA_002840635.1 Deltaproteobacteria bacterium HGW-Deltaproteobacteria-1 | reverse complement strand
CCATTTAATCCGGCCCATGATTTCTTCGCGCTTGTACCCCAGCCATTTGAGCTCGGTGTCATTGATACGGACAAATGCTCCATCAGGACCTATTGAATGGTAGCCGCAGGGGGCGTTATTGTAAAGATCACTGATTTCCTCCGCATAGCTTTTAAGCTTCATTTCCGCCAGTTTGCGGTTGGTAATGTCCCTGGAAATCCCCCGAAAGCCAACCGGCTTCCCTTGTGGATCCCGGATCAGCGAAGCCGAGATTGCCTGAAACGATTTCTTTCCGTCTTTTTTGACAAACTCCAGATCATACGATTTGACCGGCATCCCCGTTTCGACGATGGTTCGAAACAGCTTATTGATCTCTTCCCGTTTTTCGCGATCGAAATATTGCCCGCTTTGTATTCCGATCATCTCTTCCCGCGTATAGCCTAGGTTTATGCACTGCGCATCATTCACAAAGGTAAAGCGGCCGTCCAGATCAATTTCAAAATAACCATCACTTATTTGCTCGATGATGGTTCGATATTTTTCCTCGCTTCTTTGAAGATTTTCTTCAACCTGCTTGCGGTCTGTCACGTCAATAAACGCAAGCTGCATTCCATAGGGACGGTCGTTTTTAGACAGAATCGTAGTTTTCAGATTGACCCAGATGCGGGAACCGTCCTTGCAGGTAACGGGAACTTCCGTGGTCCGTGGTGCTTCTCCATGCAGGCGTGCGACCAGCCTTTCCATCAGGATCTTCTTTGTGCCCTCGTCAAAGAAACCTGCCGTCAGGCCGTCCCGCAACAGAAGCTCCTTCCGTGTCCAGCCTGTCACTTCCTCGATCTTGCGGTTAACATATTGAACCCGGCCCGATAGATCGGCAACGCAAATACCGATGGGGGCATTTTCCGTGAAATTGTCAAATTTCTCGTTACTTTCGGCCAGAGCCTGTTCCATCTGCATCCGCTTTTCAATCTCGGTATCCAGTTTGGCGGTTTGTTCCAGCAGACGCTGTTCCAGGTCCTCAACCAGCCGCCTGTTTTGGGCTGATATAATGACATCCCAGGGCTCTTCCCGGAGTTTGCCGCACACATCATCTGTCGTTTCGGCCTGTACATATTCCGGCTCGTAGCCACTGTTTTTCAAGGCACTGATGATCCGTTGAACATCATCTTTTGAATCGTCAATCATCAATACAAGCAAAGGCTTTCCCATATCGCGTTCCTTTCAATAAACCGGGACGGCAACCTTAGATGGACAACAGGAAAATAAGATCATTTCATGACGCATAAATTAACAGGATGGGTTTCAGGCCATCGGTCTGCCTTTGGCAGATTCGTGTCCTCTGCCCGTCACCGAATCTCTGTCAAACACCGGAGGCCGGATTTGGCGGACGACCGGCCCGATCGAGGACCATCTATTAGGAAAACGGGCGGATCTTACGGAAGCCGGCCGTCCCGTCTCAATCCGGTAATAATCCGGTTGATGGCCGGCATGGCTTCGGCAGTCGCCTTTTCGCCCTCCATTATCGCTTCATGCCGTTTCGTGAAATCACTTGAACCAATATTTTCCACCCTGGGTCTGATCACGACATCAGCGTTTTTCAGCTGAATAACAGCCATTTTGCTATTCATCATATCAATGGAACGCATGATCGTTTCCATCGTTCCCCGGGGCGCAGAGGAAGACAGGGCTGACGTTATATCGACGGCAATCACCACGTCCGCACCGAACCGGCGTGCCGCATCAACGGCCACGGGGCTGACCACCGCTCCATCCATATAAGCATTTTCGCCAATCGTCACCGGATTCACAATGCCCGGTATCGCACAGCTGGCCCGCACGGCCCGCCCGGCGCTCCCGCGGCCAAATACCATCTCCTGCCCTGTTTGGATATTAG
>PHBN01000336.1 GCA_002840635.1 Deltaproteobacteria bacterium HGW-Deltaproteobacteria-1 | reverse complement strand
GTTGGACTTATCCGTAAAACCGGAGGACCTTTTTGATCCCGCTAATCCTGCCGGCCAAAGTTTCAAGGATTTGTTAACCGCAGAAGTCCAGAACCATCTAAAGAAAACATTGGGATCTTATGAAATTCCACGTAAATTTGCGTTTATCCTGGACGACTTTACTTTGGATAACGGCATGCTCACTCAGACCATGAAACTCAAACGGGGAGTGGTCATGGAAAAATACGGAACTATGCTGGAAAGTCTATATAAGGAATAATCTTGTGCAGGAAGGAGGGACGTCCGTCTCTCCTTCCTGCTAGCGTTCGTTTTTCCGGAATGGTTGTTTGTCGACGGGTAACGAATAAGAGGCACCGTTCTTACTCGTCTTTATTGTAATACCCCGCCCATTTCTCATCAATCTTTTGCTGAATGTCCGCAATTTGTGCGTCGGTAAGAAGCCTGAACCGCGACTGTGTCCGGAAATATTCTTGAACCGGCACCAGCTTGCGTTTTTCAACCAGCTTTTCAGAGGCGGCCGTCAATTTGAACTCGCCATTGACAATTTCGTAAAGATCATAATATCCGGTTTCAACAGCCAGCCTGCCGATTTTGATTCCGTATCGCGGATCATAACCCCAGCCCGGAGGACACGGGATGTGAATGTGGAAATACTTGGTTCCCGGCAGATGCATGCAGTTTTTTATCTTGTCGAAAAGATCCAGTGGATAAGCCGCCGAACAGGCGGCGACGTAACTTAATTTATGCGCCGCCATGATAGCCGGCACGTCCTTTTTCTGCTGCAGCTTGCCCTTGAAAGGTGTGTTGGCGGTTATCGCACCGATCGGTGTCGTTCCCGATCTCTGAGCGCCCGTGTTCATGTATCCTTCATTGTCGTAACAGAAATAGATGAAGTTGTCGCCGCGCTCCGCCGCGCCGGATAAAGCTGTCGAGGCAACAGGAAAAAGCCCCTGAAGCACCGTCAGGCAGCTGGGAGGCACAACAAGCATGGTGTCTTTGCCCAGGGCTTTCAGGCCTACTCTGTAAGCGATAGCCAGTCCGCATCCGGTGCATGCCCGCGTTCCCGGGTGGACAAATTCCTCTGTCGGTAAACTTAAAATCGTGGTTTTGACCTGCATTTGCTTCTCCTATAGCTTAAGGCCGATCCAGGTGGGTTCCCTGGAAACCCGGCCCTTTGTCGCGGCCCTGAACATTTGTGTCAAATCGTCTGTCCGAATTTCGCGACCGCCGATTCCCACTATGAAATTCTGGACGGACGGCAGAGTGACTGTGCCCGCAAGATGTTCATAGAGTGCGGATTTTAAATCCGATGTAAGTGCCCCTTCATAACCGTAACTCAGCGCCTTCTCAAAAACGATAACGGTCTTTTTGCCTTTTAAGGCATTGGCGATGGCTTCGTCCGGGAAAGGCCGGTAGAAGCGGATGCCCATGACGCCGACCTTGATGCCTTCTTTTCTTAGCGCATCCACAGATACCCTTAATTGATAGGTCAGGGACCCGAGACCGACAGCAACATGGTCGGCATCGTCGCAGCGGTAGGATTCGATATACGGGTCGCCGCTCCGGCCGAATATTTTGGCAAACCTTTTTTCCGCGTCGGCCGCCACGGCGAGCGTTGACCGCAGATCTTCCTGGAGCAGATACCGAATTTCCATGTAGCTGTGGGCCAGTTCGCCGCGGACATCCAGGCGCACATCCGGCAGGGTTACCGTGTTGAGATTGGCCGGCTCCTCCGGGCTGAGTGCGTATTCAGGCTTAAACGGAGGCAGAAAGGCATCAACCTTTTCCTGCTCCGGAAGATCAAAGGGCATGAAGGTGTGGGACAAGATGTATCCGTCATAACAGACCATAATGGGGATACTTACTTTTTCCGCGATCCAGTATGCCTTGATGACGGTATCGATAATCTGCTGGTGGTCTGCGCAATATATCTGTATCCAGCCCGTGTCGCGCTGAGAAATAGAGTCCTGCTGGTCGTTCCAGATGTTCCATGGCGCACCGACCGCCCGGTTGACCACGCACATCACGATGGGCAGTCTCGCGCCGGATGCCCACTGGACCTGTTCATGCATATACAGGAGTCCGTTGGCGCTGGTCGCAGTGAAAACCCTTGCACCGGCCGACGAGGCGGCGATACACACGGCCAGGGCGGAATGTTCGCTTTCCACGGGAATGTATTCCGCCTTCATATCGCCGCGTTCAACATATTCGGAGAGTTTTTCCGTCAGCGGGGTCTGCGGAGTGATGGGATAGGCCGCGATAACACTGGCGCGGCAAAGTTTGACACCCAGAGCTGCTGCCGCGTTTCCGTTTTCGATAATATGCATGGCGGCTACTCCTTGTCTTCTTCTGAAAATTTTGCTTCATCCACCATGGTAATAGCCCTGGTTGGGCATTCTTCCGCACAGATTCCGCAGCCCTTGCAGTATTCAAGGTCAACTCGCGGTGGGATCGTCCGTGAGATAACAATTTCCGGGCAGAACAGCCAGCAAATGAAACAGGCTTCCTTGTTTCTTTTACAGGGGATGCAAAGGCTTTGGTCGAGCACCGGGCGTTCCACCCTCCATGATCCGGTTCTCCCGCCGTCCCCGGGGCCGTGCTCGCTGTGCGATGTTTTCCTTCGGTAATTTCGAGTGCCCATTTTCAACCTCCTCTAGTGCTGAATTCCTCTTCAATGCCTTTGATCAGGATATCAATTCCGAGCAGGTTCGTTGCTTTTTCCAGCGACCCGATGATTCCGGTGTTGACCATCCCGTGAGGAAGCCCTGCCTCCACCGAAATGGCTGTGATGTCTGCGATGGCCAGCTTGAAATCTTTAAAGCCATAGGATTCAAAAGCCACCGGGGTGTTTAAAACTATGATGCCGCCTTTTTTGAGGCCATGTGTGACATCCGTTTCTTTCAGCAGCAGGTGGTCCAGGACAACGACGATGTCCGGGGTTTCGATTGGCGATAAATCATAAATTTTCGTTCTGGAAATTTTCAGGGACGTCATGACCGGCGCGCCTCTGCGTTCGGTGCCGAAGGTCGGGGCCATGACCACGCCCGCGTATCCGGAGGCAAAGGCCGCGGAGGCGACAATCTTGGCCGCTGTGATGGCGCCCTGCCCGCCTCTTCCATGCCAGCGGATTTCAATAAATTCTTTGTCCATAAAAAACCTCAGTTGCGCACATATACATGATTCAGCCGACAAAGACAGATTTCTGTCTTTTGCTAATGGAAACGTCAGCCTTTCTTTGCCTTCCTTCGAAGGATGATCAGCATGCCCGTCATTACAATTAAAAATACAACAAGGCCAATTGCCGCCAGAACAATTATCGTCGGCTCTGTTCCCCTGGAAACAAGAGCGATCGGATTGATGCTCGGCTTTTCCACAATACGACCCAGCTTGCCCCTGTATTTTTCGGGAATATCCGAAAGACCGTTGCCGTTGGTATCCGGGAAAGACCGGACGTATTGAATGACTCCCTGCCATTCTTTAAGCTCCTGAATGCCCGGCAGAGCTTTATTCGCCACCCGATACAATTTCCTGTTCGATTTGCTATAATCGAGCGGCTGGTATCCTTCCTCTTCAGAGCCTGTTTCAATATCGGTTACACGGTCAAAAATAACGCGACGCGGATTGTATGTGCAGCGCAGACCGGAAATCTGCAGATAATAATCATCACCCTTGATTGGTCTGATACTGGTCAGGATTTCCAGAGCTCTTTTCAGTTCATACCCGTACAAATAAAAGGAAAGCAGCGGATATGCCATGGTGTTGTCCACGCCGATTCCCAGGGGAATCGTTCGGAAAAGGTCGCCGACGGTTACCTTCCCGGCAATGCCACGAAGCAGGCCGTCGCGAATAACGCCGTTGGACTCTACCGCTACTACCACCTGGCTTGACGGATCATTTTTGTCTGAATCAACGGAATTGACATACCAGCGGATGGAATCCGCCAGCAGATTGCCCAGCGGCGATTCCTCGGCCAAAATATTGAGATCAAACGTTGTTTCTGCGATGACCTGGTCGTAAGATAAACGAGCGGGCGTCAGCAGCCGGCGGTTGATGTTTTTCTTGAATGCGTCGATCATCGCCTGAATTTTTTCGTCCCCGGCTATTGAACTGTTGACAGGCACAACGGTATATTTTTTCAATGTCACTTTGCCGTTGTTCAAGGTTATGTCCATAACCCCTGCCTGTTTTCCGTAACACCAGGCCTGAACGATGATTGTCCCGTTCACGTCGATGGGTCTGTCCAGTTTGGTGTGCGTATGTCCGCTAACGATAACGTCGATGCCTTTAACGTTGCGCGCCAGCAGCTCGTCTGAGGATTTTTCGGGATCGTCATTCAGACCGCCATGTGACAGGCAGATGACCAGATCCACTTTTTCCTTATTGCGCAGCACATCCACCATATCGCGTGCGACATCGACGGGATCACGAAATGTCAGGGGTTTGGCGAAGGGCGACACTTCAACGGCGTCTTTTCCCAGCATCCCAAAAATACCGATCTTGACGCCGCCGCGTTCCAGAACAGTATAATTTTTCACGCCCGCTTCCGAAAAAGCTTTTTCAAGCGAAGCCAGGACAGGATTATTGCGGTCGAACACTGCACCGGCAAAGACAATTTGCGGCATAGCGCCTTTCGCTTTAGCTGTTTTTAACGTGGTCGCCAGCCCCGCGGGTTTCAGATCAAATTC
>PHBN01000035.1 GCA_002840635.1 Deltaproteobacteria bacterium HGW-Deltaproteobacteria-1 | reverse complement strand
ATTGTTAATCGGGTTTCTTTGGGGGCTACTTACGGTCGTATTCGAATCTTTTATGGGTTTGATACTGCAGCACCTGTCCCTGCAGCAGGTTCTTCATGAGTACAATCTCTTGGCAGGCCGTGTTTGGACCTTGTTTCTAATCTGGCTAGTTGTAGCGCCTTGGCTCTTCTTCCGCATCCGGCAGGATCGGTTTGAGCGAACAGGAGAGAAGTGATAGATTGATGAGGGCGTATTGGTAACGCTTTGATGAGAGCCTAACAAGGTCAATCCAGCCGATCGCGGCGCTAGGGCGCCGCTCCGGCTGATTTTTTCGTTTTATGCCCTTACGCAATACATCGAAAAGGAGGACGTATGTATAGAGGTCTTGTTATCGTTGATTTGCAGAATGATTATTTTCCCGGCGGGAAAATGGAACTTTTCGATATAGAAGCTGCTGCAGAAAATGCCCGAATTCTCTTGGCTGAATTTAGGAAGTCGAAGTCACCTATCATACATATACAGCACATTTCACTTCCCCCTAATGCATTCTTTTTCTTGCCTGATACAGAAGGCGCACAATTGAATGAAAGGGTTTCGCCCAGGGATGGTGAAACGGTGATAGTTAAAAATTATCCAAACAGCTTTCGCAATACATCTTTATCAGAAATCATAAGGAGTACGCGTATCGACAATCTCGTCATTTGTGGTGCTATGAGCCATATGTGCATTGACGCCACAACCCGCGCTGCTTTTGATTTGGGTTTCAATTGCACTGTTGCGGAGGATGCATGCACAACTATGGATTTAGTCTTTAACAAGACGATTATAAAAGCATCGGAGGTTCATGCATCCTTTATGGCTGCATTATCGCATCCTTACGCCAAGGTAATATCAACAAAAGAAATTATAAAAGAAATGGCATAACCAACGAATCCACCGGACGGCTTTCAGCCGCTGGTGATCCGCACGTTCGCAATAAAATACTTGTCTCTATAACGTTATGGTGCTATAATTACAAAACGTTAAGGAGGTAATATTATGAGAACAGCAGCAATGAGAGCAACTGTATATTTAGACCCAGAATTACACAAAGCACTTAGATTAAAGGCTGTTGAAACAGCTCAGTCTTTATCAAAGTTAGTCAATGATGCTATTAAGGAGTCTCTTTCAGAGGACGCGGAAGACATCGCGGCATTTGAAAAAAGAGCAAAAGAGCCGCTAATCAGCTATGAGGCTATGGTCAAGAGGCTTAAAAAAGATGGGAGAATATAAAATCTTCTTCAAAGAATCGGTTGAAAAAGACCTTCGCCCAATCCCAAAAAAAGATTTAAAGAAAATTCTCTTACGCATTGAAACACTGGCGAAAGACCCGAGGCCACCGGGCTACGAGAAACTATCCGGCCAAGAGAAATATCGTATTCGCCAAGGCATGTACAGAATTATATATTCCATTCAAGATCACGAGCTTACAGTATGGGTAGTAAAAGTTGGACATCGCAAAGATGTTTATCGCTGAAGCGAACAATCCGCTAGAGCCGATCGCGGCCCGCCAGGCTTCTCCGGCTCAGCTATTCGTTGGGCCGTGACCGAATCTATTCACACCCGAAAGGAGATTTTCCACAATGGACATCCCACGGATATTCAACATCACTGAAAGTGCTCACCGCATCCATGACCCGTTCACACCCGAAAAGCTCGCCACTCTCGGCGCGGCGCTGCGTCTGGAAACGGGAACCCGAGTGCTCGACCTCGGCAGCGGTTCGGGGGAGATGCTGTGCACCTGGGCACGCGATTACGGAGTCATCGGCACCGGCATCGACATGAGCCAGTTGTTCACCGAGCAAGCGAAACTCCGCGCTGAAAAACTCGGTGTCGCCGATCAAGTCAAGTTCATCCATGGCGATGCTGCCGGCTTTGTCTCTGACGAGAAGGTCGGTGTGGCAGCCTGTCTCGGTGCCACGTGGATCGCCGGGGGAGTCGTCGGCACCATCGAGCTTCTGGCGCAAAGCCTCTGCCCCGGAGGGATCATCCTCATCGGCGAACCCTACTGGCGGCAGTTACCGCCGACGGAAGAGGTTGCCAGGGGGTGTCTTGCCAACTCAATCTCCGACTTTCTCCTGCTTCCGGAACTTCTCGCGTCTTTCGGCCACCACGGCTACGACGTCGTAGAAATGGTTTTGGCAGATCAAGACAGCTGGGACAGATACGAGGCGGCCAAGTGGCTCACCATGCGCCGATGGCTTGAATCCAATCCCGACGACGAACTTGCGAAAGATGTTCGAGCCAAACTAACCTCGGAACCCGAGCGCTACGCCGCATACACGCGTGAATACCTGGGCTGGGGTGTGTTCGCGCTGATGAGGCGGTGATGAGGGGATTTCCGGGCGACTCAGAAAGCGGGGAAAATCCAATCATGCCCCTAACAACTCATTCAAGCCGACGCCGATTCGCGGCGCGGTTTATTCAGGCATAGGCACATCATGAATACGTCGCGCGGTTCTCTCCCATTCGGTCTCTTGCTAGTAGCTGCTGCCGTTTTCGTGATGGTCACGTCTCGGTCACTGCCTCCAGTGCTGGCCTCGCACTTCGATGCAATAGGCAAGCCCAACGGCTACATGCCGAGGGGCATCTATGTCGTCTTAATGTTTGTGATCGTCATTGTTCTGCCGTCGTTCCTGGCATTTCTGCCTTCAAGCCTTGCCCGTCGAGGAGATGCACGCCTGAACATTCCAAATCGCGAATACTGGCTCGCGCCACAGAAGCGTGAAGCCACAGTCGCATATCTTGGGCAGCAAGGTAAGCGTTTTGCAACTGCGGTCTTGCTGTTCCTCGCATACGTTCATTGGCTTGTGGTCCAAGCCAACACGCATCACCCACCGTCTCTATCCGCTTCGTGGCTTGTCGGTGGGCTCACCGCATTCCTGGTTTTCGTTGCTCTGTGGGTTGGCTCGCTCTATGCGCATTTCCGCAGAAGCGCCTAATCCCTCCATAAAGCGGACGGTTTCGAGCTGGCTGCGCCGGCCCAAAACTGTCGCTCATGTCCCACGTTATATGCACCACAATAATATCTTTCAATTTTAGATACTGATGTGTATAATACAACGCAGCATACACATAGGAGGCTAAAAATGAGAACAAATGTAGTCATAGATGATAGTCTGATGGCATCAGCCCTAAAGGTTTCCGGTTTCAAAACGAAAAAGGATGCCATAGAAGAGGGATTGAAACTGTTGGTCCAAATGAATAGTCATAAAGCAATCAAGCAGTTTCGAGGAAAGCTGAAATGGACCGGCAATCTCAATAAGATGAGGACAGATAAATGATTCTCGTTGATTCGTCCGTCTGGATCGACTACTTCAACGGCAAACAAACATCTCAAACGGACTGGCTCGATTCTTCACTTGGAAATACACTAATCGTAATCGGTAATCTCATCCTCACGGAAGTTCTCCAGGGATTCCAGAATGACAAGGATTTTAAGATAGCCAGGGATCTTCTTTTGAGAATTCCGTTCATGTCAATGGGGGAGCAGACAATAGCGCTGGAGAGTGCTATGAATTATAGGCTTCTGAGGAGGAAAGGTGTTACCGTAAGGAAAACGATAGACGTTATTATTGGAACGTTCTGCATACATAATCAACTGACCCTCGTGCATTGCGACCGTGATTTTGATCCTATGGTTAAATACTTAGGTTTGAAAATAATCGACATATAACCAAATCAATGCAGCCGATCGCAGCGATCCGGCTGAGCTTTTCGATAGGCCTGAAAGAGATTAAGGAGATTATATGTGGAGTCAAGAAAAAGTTCTTCGAGCAGCATTCCTGGTCGGCGCCGTCACCGATGCGCTAGCTATCTTACCCATGATAGCCCCACCTCTTGCAAATATTCTTTGGGGTTTTGAAGATGTGTCAGGGGCATATCAGTTTGCTATGGGCTACGGTGCGTCGCTCATGCTCGGTTGGACTGTTCTGCTGATTTGGGCATATCAAAAGCCAATGGAGCGCAAAGTCGTAGCTGCACTTACGGTGCTTGTAATCTATGGCCTTGTCCTTACTGAGGTCATGGCCGTTCTTTCAGGGCATCTTGCAGTATGGCGCATACTACCAACTTGGTTTCTACAAACAATCCTTTTGTGTTTGTTTGCTGGAGGTTTTCACTATGACAAGCTCAGACAATGGCGCAAGCGGCTGACCTGACCATGGGATGCAGTCGGGCTCAGCAGAGCCGCGCCGCTGATGCCACCCCTTAGGCGGGCCAGAACGTACAGAAAGGAGAGCACGATGAGAAACGAGCAAGCGGCACCTGAGACGAAAGGTGTTACGGTGAAGCTACTAGCAGCGCTTGACCTTGGACCTGAAATCGAGGGCATGGCAGGGCGCCAACTTCGAATGCGAATGGTTACCATCGAACCTGGAGGGGTCTTCGGTCCGATTCACGACCATAAAGACAGGCCGGGTATGGTCTACATACTGCAAGGGACTATCACTGACCATCGAAATGGAGTGGCTAAGGAGTATGGGCCGGGAGTGGGCTGGCCCGAGGATAAGAACACCACGCACTGGCTTGAGAACAGAGGAACGACACCGGCGGTGGAGATCTCAGTCGATATAGTCAGGCAACAGTAAGCATCAGCCCGACATTTACCCCTGTCGCCGCTGAGCTTTTCGTTGGACGGCAGAAACGGGAGAAGGATAGAAAATGATGATCAGGAAAATGATTGTAGTAACAATCCTGGTAGCCGGTCTATTGATCGCCGGGTTATCACAGGCATCAGACGCAATTATAGAAACCCGGTACCTCATCGTCAGCGATGCCACCGGAAAATTATCGAATGACCAACTTAAACTCCAGGCCGATCAAGCGCAAGTGATGGTGGAGCGCCTTCTGGCATTTTGGGCTGCCGATCCCGGAATAGACCGATGGGGAAAGATACGTGTTGTTTTCGATGAAACACGGAGGGAGGTCTATTCCAGTGTCTTTTACTGGGAACAAAAGGACGGTGGACGCATACGTATTGTTCGGGTATTCAAATCTGTATGTGTGGATTCAGCAGTGACGAATGGGTATTGGCTCTTCTGGCAACGAAATCATACATCCCCCTAAGCGAATTGGGTCCTGATCATGGGTCATGGGGTATGAAAGACGCCAGGGGCGGCAGACTTTCGATTTTTGATAAAGCAAAACAACACAAGGCATATGCTGAAACGGGGTCTTTCGGAAACTATTTGTATAAAACCTATGGAATCGACAAGATAAAGCGTTTACAACGACTGTCACAGGAGAAGGACAGGCCATGGCAGGACGTGTTCGGAATCAGTCTGCAAGAACTTGAGACCAATTGGCTAAAGCATCTGCGGACGAACGGTGAAACAAGAAAGGAAAATGTGTCGAAAATCTTAAAGTTGTTTGAAGGAAATCCCGGCACAGCCTGCCTGGAGGCACAGAAGTTGGTACCCAGCAAACAATAGGCAATCAGGCATTATGATTCCATTACTTTCTGCATTTTCCGCCAACAAATCATTCCAGCATTGGGCTAACAAGCAGATGAAACACGACCGCAACATTGATGCTCACATACCCTTATTGCATGATGAAATGTAAAGTACCTTAAATAGCAGGAGACGGTATTCCAGAGGTGCCAATGAAAACCCTGATAATAACTTCAAGTCTCATACTATTATGTCTGCTCTTGCCGGCGGGGCTTGTTGCCCCGCGTGAAAATATGGCAGCAAACACACCCTCTGCCCATTCCCCGGACATTACCGCAGATGTCGTGAAGCAAATCAAAAAACTTCAGTCAAATGATCCTTACACCCGTGTTAGGGCAGCCTATGCTCTTGGTGACATGGGATATCGTGCTGCCCCTGCCGTTCCTTTCCTGATCAAGGCCCTGGGTGATACCGAAGTTGGGAAATCTCTAACGGAAAAAACATTTGGTTTTCTTTTCCTCGGTGGTGGCGGTCGCGGTGTCAGCACTGCGGCGATGAATAATCTGGTGCGAATAGGAGCACCGGCGGTTGATCAACTCATCGGTGCTCTTCGAGACCCCAACTCCCGTATCAGATATCATGCAGCTTCGGCATTAGGTAGTCTTGCCCTAAGAGGAATCAAGGCGCAGAATGCAGTACCTTCACTAATTGAAGCCCTCCATGATGAGAATTCACAGGTTAAAAATTTTGCGGCACGGAGCCTGGGTGATATTGACGACCAACGGGCGGTCGAGCCACTTATACATACCTTGCAAGACGAGGACATGGGCGTTCGGGGAGATGCTGCAAGCGCGCTAGGAAAGTTGAAGAGTAAGCGCGCAATAAGGCCGCTTCTGGCAATGTTGAAAGAAAGGAAACAGAATTATCAGTTCGCAGCAGACGCTCTGCGAGAAATTACGGGGCAGAATTTTGGTGACGACCTCCAGAAGTGGCAGGAATTCTGTGAAAAAGTAAATTTGGACAATGACCGATAAGCAACCGGAAACGCCCAACCATTAAATCCAAGAGGACCCGAGTTCCGCGGGCTGGTGATCTCCGCGTTGGATTCACGAAAAACTAGATGGCTGAAGGTTGTTAAATAAGAGTTACTTATAGTTATCTTCACTCCGGATGATCCTTGGGGAAGCATAGACGTATTAATTAGGGCAAACCTTTGCTTATGGCACAAAACATACTGATATGATAAAAGATGTGATCCCTGCATTGGAATAATGTATTCAATGAGGGAATGCCACTTCATTACCACAAGCTTTTTTATTCTGAATACAGTTTTTTCTTCTGAGGCTTTAACAGAATTCGAGGAGGAGCATATGAAACTCAAGTATCATATCCCGCTGATGGGATTTCTGGCCCTTACGCTTGTCATCTCAACATTGATGTTTGTCTACAAGGAGTGTCCTCCAATAGACCAGTTAATAGGATTCTATGCTTGTGTAGTCGGCGCCACCATTACCTATTACATAGGCATTCACACCGTGCTAAGCGACAAGAAAGATTCTAGTGGTACCTGATATTAATAAAGCATCGTTTTTGAATATGTTCCAAAACCGATGCTCCTGATGTGAGTTATGCCATTCCAAGCAGGAAGGCAACGCAGAGACATCATGGAGAAAAATCATGAAGACAAAATTAACGAAAGAGGAAAAAAATACTCGATAGTTTCGAGAAAGATGAGTGGCTACCAGTTACAAACCTCGCTAAAAGAAAAACAGAATTAATGGCCTATGCATGTAATACGTTATGAAAGGACTTACGTATCCAGCATTATCCACAAATTCATTAACGGAAATTTGGTTGAAGCGAGAAAATAGATCAGCCAACATGGCGATAGAGGGTCAAATGATCATCAAGCAGACACTTCGGGATTATCAGGACCAAATCCGTGATCGCGGTTGGCGGATAAAATGGATTCCCTGGCAGGAGCCGGGCCAAGTCGAGTATATTCATAACACCCCATTAACACTGCTTACCGGATTTGGTGGTACTGCACTGTTTTTTGTTTCGGTCTATTTGATCGTCTTTAAACATGCGCAATGGCCGATACTTGCAGTCGGGCTGGCTGGGCTTGTTATAATTTTTCTAGGCCGTATTTACGCATCCATCAATAAGCAGGCCGGGTGGATTCCCCTTACAGCACGATGTATTGACCATGACATTCAGGAACGTCATTACCCAAGCAAAGGGAATGTAAAAATCCTTTGGGAATTTAGGTTGATTTGTGTATTTACTCATAACGGGAAAGAATACAGGGTTACTCCCGAAGCATCCCATATAGCGGGATTCCAGTCACAGGATCTTGTCCAAAAGTATTTGAACGAGCGAATACAGCCGGATAGCACGTGTAAATTGTGGATCGATCCAAAAAATCCTCTTCATACTGTTTTTGATAAAAAGCAACGGATCTGATTATTTACGTGCCAACAAATGAATGCACCAGATCGCTGATGTTCCCGATGATGCCTCCCGTTGGCCTTAGGAATTTCATGACACAAAAAGGAGAACCACATGTTTGAAGGCATCACCCATGAACACAGCGCGGCCCTTGAAGTAATCATAAAATTGCGACGCTCGGTAAGATCATTTAGCGCTATCTGTCCAAGCCAGGAGGCTATTGAGTCTATCATCCAAGCAGGATTGTTGGCGCCGTTTGGAGCGCTTGCGGTTGTTGGAAACCCCGACTTCAGGAAGGTATTCGTGATTAGAAGCTCATCAGCAGCTATGGAAGTCGCAGCGGGCATTCTTAAAAATAAAATGGCCAAGCTTGCCGATGAACTTGAAAAGAAGGTGGGACCTGTTCCTTTTGTCCAGAATCTAAAACGTGTCGGACAGCAAGGTGTATCCGGTGTCGGTAATGCACCCTATTATGTTGTTGTTGGAGAAAAAAAAGGAATGCCCCCTGTTGCCGCACAATCGCTGAGCTACTGTCTGGCGAATATGTGGCTGAAGGCAACATCACTCCGTATCGGCATGCAGCTGGTAAGCGCAACAACTCAGATGGAAAGCGATCCCGATTTTTGCGGGCTTTTAAATATTACCTGTGGTGAATATGCGCTTGATGGATGCGCTTTGGGATATCCGGCAGATAACTATCAACCTCCTCCCGTCGAATATCCTTCGTTGACAAAATCGGTAAGCTGGCTATAAACGCCGGAGGCCATGAAATGAGATGGACACACAGAGAGAAAACCGATTGCCCAACACGGGCAATCCAACCAATCGCTACGCTCCGGCTGAGTTTTTCGTTAAGCTCCCAAAATCCACTTGCTTTATGCTATGATTGGCGATAGTGTTTAGACTATTAATGGAGGTATCAATATGACAAAATCACCCAATATCATTCCCATTACTGACCTTCGTCAGGATGCAACCACGCTCGTTAAGCGAGTAAGCGCTTCACGCCAGCCTATCTTTATTACACAACGTGGTCGTGCTGCTGCCGTAATGGTAAGCATGGAAGTTTATGAACATACACAGAACGAAATTGAACTGTTGCGGTTATTGGCGCGTGGGGAGCAGGAAATTGAAGCAGGTAAAGGGTATGACCTTGATGTTGTGCTTGCTGAAGCTGACTCAATCCTGAAAGACATACAGCAGTGAAAATTCTCTTTACTCCATCAGGCCGAACTCAGTTTCTTTCTGCCATTGCCTATACCCACAGTGATAATCCTGGTGCGGCATTGTCCTTTCGTGACAAGGCGGGAAAAATCTTGGCCAGGCTGGGAAAATTTCCAGAGTCTGGCAGAATACTACCTGAATTTCCTGATCTCCCTTTTCGTGAAGTCATCATTGCACCCTATCGCTTCTTTTATCGTGTCAAAGACAAAACGATCTGGATTGTAGCTGTTTGGCACAGTGCCCAACTTCCGGAAGAGCCGGAAGAAGTAAAAATGCATAAACCATAGGCCCACCGAACCCGTGTTCCTCGGGCCGGTGATCTTTTCGTGTCCGGCCATATTTAAATATGATTAGTTAGGGAATAAATTAGATGAAAAAAGATAATTACATCTACCGTAAAAGGCAAATGTTGAAAGCCTTTGACAAGTCTATTTCTCGAAATAAAAGCGTGCTTATTACCCGCTTTGGAAGCGAAAATACAGACTCATTGATAAGTGAATGCCGCCACGAATATGAAGCGCTTATCCCCCGGATTCCATTCATTGGCCATAAAAGTCCATTCCTGATTTTTCTTATTCCAGCGAGCCAGTACCTGGCAGTTTATCGGGTACTGCAAAGCAAGGGGCTTACGTTTGAGAATGCTGTTCAGCTTATTTATCTGATGAACGAAGCAGAACGTAAAGCCATTCCTTTTATCCTTCGTCGCATCATACATTATCTCTGGTTTTCCCCGTTATTTATTTGGCGGGTAAAGAAACGGTCCAAGGAGTCTCAGGCGCGTGAGCATGCGGGAGGCTACGTGCTGACCTTTATCGAAGGGGACGGCCGGACCTTCGATTGGGGTCTTGATTATACCGAATGTGCAGGATGTAAATTTCTCAATCAGCAAGGTGTGCCGGAGCTGGCGCCTTTAATGTGCTCGTTCGACAAGGCCGTCAGTGAAACATTGGGTTGGGGGCTAACCCGGACAATGACTATTGCTGATGGTGGCCGGAAATGTGATTTCCGTTTTAAGAAGGGAGGAAAAACAAACATAAACATCTCCCCTTCTATTAAGGATGCCTGTAAATTATGAAAGCCGTGCAAGGTCAATACAACCGGCCACCGCACTCCGGCTGTATTTCGTTATGCTTAATGAATACATTATCGGGAGGTCTGTATCATGGCGAATCAAATGACAGAATGGGGTGTAGGGCCTAAGTTTACCCTTTATTCGGTTATCTATGGCGTACTCATGTTTGGGTTGACTATGTATTTTAAGCCGCTGTTTAAAATTACTTTGGTTCCATATGAGATACTGGTATGGATCGGCATTATTCTCATTGCCCTGGGGATTCCTTTTTATCTCTTTTCTCTTGTGCCCGTCATGCGTGCCTTTAAAGCCGGGAAACTTATTACAGATGGAGTGTACGGTATGTGTCGTCACCCGGTATATGCCGCGTGGTTGCTATTCTTTGTACCTGCCCTGGCACTGTTTATAAATTCCTGGGCACTCCTGTCTGTTCCTTTTGTGATGTATTTAATAGCAAGGACTTTGGTTACGAATGAAGATATCTATTTAGAGAAAACCTTTGGGCAAGAGTATCTGACATATAAACAAAATGTCCCGGCCTTTCTGCCCTATGGCTGGCTAAAGAGAAGCACTTAATCACGGCATCCGCCGGACGCCCGTTTCTTGCACCGGTGATGTTTTCGTTAGACTGGATAAGGAGAATTTATGACCAAGATTGAACAAGCCGTTTCGAAATTTCTGGAAGGTTATAATTGTGCGCAGTCTGTACTTTATTCTTTCTGTGACGATCTGGGGTTCGAAAAGAACAATGCCCTGAAAATTGCCTGTGGCTTTGGGGCAGGCATGGGCCGGAAACAGGAAGTCTGTGGCGCTGTATCCGGCGGTATAATGGTTCTTGGTGCCAGGTATGGCAAAGTGGAAAAGGACGACCGCTCTGCCCAGGAGGTGACTTACAAAAAAATACAAGAGCTAATGGATAAATTTACTGAAAAACATGGAACATATATTTGCCGTCAATTGTTAAATGGCTGCGAACTGACAGCCAAAGAAGGCCAGAAATCCTTCAAGGAGAATGACATGTTAAACAAGGTGTGTATTCCATGTGTTCAAAGCGTGGTAAGTATTCTTGAAGAAATCATGAAAGAAAACTCCACCGGCCGCTAGAGCCGATCGCTGCGCTTTGGCTGGACGTTCGGTTGGGCCCATTCAGGAACTTTGTTTCGATATCGGAATCGCTTCACCACGAAGGAGGCAGCATGAAGGAAGACGTACGAATCATGGATCCAGGCGCCGAGTTGTATATGCCTGAAGGTTGCTTCATCAACGAGCTTTCAAATATTGATGCAGATCCGGAAGCCTCTATTGCGCAGGCTCGTGTCGAGCCGGGGAAAACCACAAGATGGCACCGCATTATAGGAAAGACGGAACGATACGTGATACTTTCCGGCGAAGGAAAGGTGGAAGTTGGCAATCTTCCCCCTCAACGAGTCGGCCCTGGCGACGTGGTACTCATTCCACCCGACTGTCGCCAGCGCATCACAAATGTGGGCAGCACGGACCTTTTCTTTCTGGCCATCTGTACACCACGATTTCTCCCCGAGGCTTATGAAGACATCGACCCCTCTCCGATGCCGCCGGAAAATGCGCCCTAATCCGCGGATCAACCGGTCATGCATTCGGCAGGCCGCTTACCCGCAATGTTGGCTTAGTAAAATTAGATATCAGGAGGTTGTAATGATAGCATATTGCGGACTGGATTGTTCAAAATGTGATGCTTATCTTGCCACGCAAGCGGACAGCGATGACAACAGAATTGAAGTGGCTAAAAAATGGTCGGCTCTTTATCACGCAGAAATCAAAGCAAACCAGATCAACTGTGACGGGTGTAAATCAAAGGGACGCAAGTTTTTTCATTGCGAGAATACTTGCGAAATTCGAAAATGCTGTATATCAAAAGGTGTCTATCATTGCGCGGCGTGTAATGAGTATGTTTGTGAAAACTTGGCAGGATTTGTAAAATTTGCGCCAGAGGCAGGCAAAGCGCTTGAAAAACTTCGTCACTAAGAAAAGTGCGAACAAGCCGCCACAGCCGATTGCGCGCTCCGGTTGAGCTTTTCGTCAGCAGGGAGATAGACCCGGGAGCTGGGACACCAGAAGATCATGTGGAATCCTCAGGTCTTTGATGAGGTTGCCCATTTCCTTCAAGCATCATGACGGCCCTTCTGTCGTCGATGTCTGCCTGAATTGATATCCCCGAATCTTGAGCGATCAATCATAGACGCCTGTGCATAAGCGATGCAGTATCCTAATGTTTATAAAAAATATCCGATCGGCAGCTTCAGTGGATTGCTTTCAGTCGCCGCTTATTTGCACATTATCACAATTACATGACCATTTTTCTGTTGAAAAATTACACTGGATAAGGTTATTTTGAATTTGTAAGAGAACAGCTTACTGATTTACGGTCTCAAAATAGTATTGTCATGCCGGACTCGATCCGGCATCCAGACTTATTGAACTGGACCCTGGCACTCGTGCCCTCGCGTGAACTTCAGATCCAAATGAAGCGTGTTCTTAAAATGAACTATTTCTCGGCCGGACGGTTATTTCACCATTAGCGCTGTCAACATATGAATAAATTTATACAAAATTCCACCATAATTCTTGCCTGTTGTGTTGTCATTGTCATCATCGGACTTTATACAATAAGCACCCTTTTTTCGGGAAAGTGCGTAAACACAATTTCCCATGAAGTGTTATCACCTGAGGGCAATTACAAAGCCATCCTTTTCCAGACAAACTGCGGAGTTGCTTCAAGTATCAGCACTCAAGTCTCAATAAGGCCAACCGGGAAAAATCTGAAAAATGATAGTGGAATTATTTACATAATAGATGGGCATCCAAAAGAAAGACACATTAAACTGATTTGGTTAGGCCCAAAGAAACTTTTGATAAGGAACCCTTCGACGTTACAGCCCTTTAAAAGCGAAACACACTACAAAGATATTGCAATAGTATATGAACAATAGAGGTAAACAAAGGCCATCGAGACGACCACGGAGCTGGCTTGACTTTTCCTCCATGTCAATAAGCAGCAGACAAGATTACCTTGACACACATGTTCTCGTTTCCTATACTTTGTTACACAATGATGCATTGAAAGGTGGAATCAGGTGAAGAATTTAGTGATTTTATCAGGTGGTTTTGATCCCGTTCACATGGGTCATGTGTATATGCTTGAGGCCGCATCCTTAATCGGGGACATTGTTATTTGCCTGAACAGCGATGAGTGGCTGACGCGGAAAAAAGGGAAACCTTTCATGTCCTGGATAGAACGGGCAACCATCGTGGGCAATATGAAGTATGTCATCGACGTATTACAGATGAATGATGATGATGACACGGCCTGTGACGGAATCAAAAGCGCTCACAGCAAGTATAAAAAACAATATGATTGGATCTATTTCGGCAATGGCGGTGACAGGAACCCCATTACAACGCCCGGTAATGAGCAGGAATTATGTGAAAAACTGGGAATTAGATTGCTCTGGGAATTAGGCGGTAAAACAAAAGTTCAGTCCTCAAACTGGTTTATCGATAAATAGATTCAATTATTAAAAAAAAGCGTTAATGATTTTTATGACAGGAAAGAGAATATGACGGGGCGCATTTTAATCGTCGATGATAACCGTGATAATCTCTATCTGTTGGAAAATCTGCTGAAAGCACACGGCTTTGATGTGATTTCGGTGAAAAATGGCAAAGACGCTCTGGAGAAAGCACGTCTTAATCCTCCCGATCTGATCATTTCGGACATTCTGATGCCGGTGATGGACGGGTACGCCCTGTGCACGGAATGTAAATCCAACGATACCCTCAAATCAATACCCTTTGTCTTTTACACGGCTACCTACACTGAACCCAAAGACGAGGCATTTGCTCTGAGCCTCGGTGCGGAAAGGTTTCTTCTTAAACCGCAGGAACCTTCGGCATTGATGAAAATCATCAAAGAGATTCTGGAAGAAACCCGTGAGGCCAAGCAGGCGGCGACTAAGCCACTGGGCGAGGAAATGGAATTCTTCAGGCAGCACAATGAAATTCTTTTCAAAAAGATTGAAAAGAAAATGCAGGATCTGGAGACAACTAACCGGCAGTTGCAGCAA
>PHBN01000335.1 GCA_002840635.1 Deltaproteobacteria bacterium HGW-Deltaproteobacteria-1 | reverse complement strand
GAAACATCGGCTTTGTCCGCGAGGTCTTTGGTCCAGTCTTTCTCACGGCCGGCTTTCATATCGACACCCTGCAGATAGCGGTCGATGGACTTGGCCGCTTCCTTGCCGGAAAAGACGGCTTTGACAACGGTCTGCGGTCCGGTGACCACATCCCCGCCGGAGAAAACACCGGGAACGTTTGTTGCGTAAGTGACCTTGTCGTAATCGACATTGTTCCATTTATTAATGGAGACACCGCTTTCCTTCGTGATGAAGGAGAGGTCCGCCTCCTGGCCGATTGCGGGAACGATGGCATCGCATTCAACGATAAATTCGGATCCTTTGATTTCAACGGGACGGCGTCGGCCGCTGGCATCCGGCTCGCCGAGTTCCATCCTCGTACACTCGATACCGGTGACTTTTCCATCTTTGCCCACAACCCGTTTCGGGGCAACGAGGAATTTCATTTCAATCCCTTCTTCAATGGCCTCTTCGATTTCCTCCGGGGAAGCGGGCATTTCAGCACGGGTCCGTCGATAAAGGATGAAAACATTTTTGGAACCGGTTCTGATGGCCGTACGAACGGCATCCATGGCTACGTTTCCGCCGCCGATGACGGCAACCCGGTCTCCAAGGGAAACTTTCTTGCCGAGGTTGATCTGCATCAGGTAATCCACGCCATGGATTACGCCCTGCATGTCTTCACCGGGAATATTGAGTTTGCTGCTCTTCATGGTGCCGCAGCCGATAAAGACCGCGTCAAAGTCACTTTTGAGCGTCTCAAAGGAAATGTCTCTGCCAATTCTGGTATTGAGATAAATCTTTACGCCCAGGTCCTGAATGACTTTGATTTCCGCGTTCAGAACATCCTTGGGGAGGCGGTATTCGGGAATACCGACAGCCATCCAGCCGCCCGCCACCGGCAGGGCTTCGTAAACCACTACCTCATAACCTTCAATCGCCAGGTAGTAAGCACAGGTAAGTCCTGACGGACCTGCGCCGACCACAGCAACTTTCTTGCCTTTGCTTTCCTTCTTTTCAGGCAGGTAGCGGGTATCGCCGTTGAGGTCCAGATCCGCGACAAAACGCTTCAGATGCATGATGTCGATCGGTTCATCCACCTTGCCGCGCATACAGGCTGTCTCGCATGGATGGTTACAGACGCGTCCGCAGACGATAGGAAAAGGGTTGTCCTGTTTGATGAGTTTGAGGGCTTCCTTGAATTTTCCCTCGGCAATGAGCGCCACATAACCCTGAACGCTGATATGGGTGGGGCAGTTGGCTTTACAGGGCGATGTACCCAGCTTGTCAATTGCAAAACCGCTGGGTATCGCCTGCGGAAAGTGTCGATAGATTGCTTTTCTCTCGCTTAAATCACCGTTGAATGCGGCTTTGACGGTAATCGGGCAGACATTCGCGCAGTCTCCGCAGCCGGTGCATTTGTCGAGATTGACATAGCGCGGGGCGGAGGTGAGCTTAACCTTGAACTTTCCCGGCTCGCCTTCAACGGACTCGACGGTCCGTCTTGTTTTGATTGTAACATTCGGATGACGGCCGACTTCGACAAGCTTGGGAGAAAGAATGCAGGCGGAACAATCATTTGTGGGAAAGGTCTTGTCCAGCTGGGCCATAACACCGCCGATGCTGATCCCATTTTCAACGAGATAAACCTTCATTCCGGAATTGGCTAAATCAAGGGAGGCCTGAATACCGGCGATTCCAGCGCCAACCACCATTACTGCACCAACTTTTTCGTTATCTTTTACCACGTGATTACACCTCGTAATTTATGTAAAAAAGCCATGTCAAAATCCGGCAGACACAACGTCTGACCGGCGTTCGTCCGCTAACATAATTTATATGCTCTGTCAAGCAGAGAAGATTTATTGATATGGATTTTAGT
>PHBN01000034.1 GCA_002840635.1 Deltaproteobacteria bacterium HGW-Deltaproteobacteria-1 | reverse complement strand
GCAGGTTTCCGGACGGACATGCGGCTTGCGCGTGGAGCTGAAGGCGGTCAATTTTGCGTTTTTGAACTTCACCGTTTTTGCCATTTCAAAAAAACGCATATCCTTTGGATTGGATCCGGGCCAGCCGCCTTCAATATAATGGAAGTGAACGTCGTCCAGCCGCCTGGCGATGCGCAGTTTTTCTTCCGCGGAAAAGGTTACCTGTTCACCCTGCGTACCGTCGCGCAGGGTTGTATCGTAAATCAAGATCTGGTTTTTCGTCATTCGTGCCTCTCTTTCAAAAAAAACCGCTGCCCGGTTTCCCTGGCAGCGGTTTGGAATTTTGTTTATGGGAATATACAGCTATTCCACTGCCAGGCCTCCTGCGGGGAAGCAAATAATGATGCCGGTAATTATTATTTCCACAGGGACAATCAGCTTCATCTATAAAACACCATTAAATAAAGGATTTGGCTGCATATTAATTTTTCACGGCGTTTTTGTCAATCAAAATTATTCATGAATATGTTTGATTGGAAAATTTCCCAATCAATGGTAAATATATGAAAAGAAATACTTAAAACACCAAAAGGGACAAATCGGCACAACCGTCACTGCAAAACGGCCTTAAACGATCGGAAATTCGTATGGATGGACTGAAATTTTTTCACCAACTGATTATCATTCTCGGTTTCTCCATCCCCGTTATTTACATTTTCAATAAAATTAAACTGCCCTCCATCATCGGATTTCTCATTACGGGTATTCTCATCGGACCGTTCGGCCTGAAACTGATTGACGACGTAGCCGGCATCCAGCTTATGGCTGATATCGGCGTCGCCTTTCTGCTTTTCACCATAGGCATCGAAATTCAGCTGTCCCGTTTCCTGAAGCACCTGACGGAAATTCTCCTGACGGGCGGCCTGCAGATCATGTGCACATTTGCCGTGGGCATGACGATCGGGCTGACCATGCAGTTGAGCATCGGCCAATCCATTTTTATCGGCTTTATTCTGGTCCACAGTTCCTCGGCCCTCATCCTGAAGATTCTGAAAGACCGCAGCGACGAAAATTCCCCCCAGGGAAGAATTTCGATCGGCGTCATTCTTTTTCAGGATATGATGGTCGTACCGATGATGCTGCTCATTCCGTTTCTGGCCGGGGGCAGCGGACCCGGCGCACAGGCGATCATCTGGAAACTCGCCAAATCCATCCTCATCATTGCCTGCCTGCTGGTAGCGGCGCGTTATATTGTTCCCTTCATTCTGGAGCGGCTGGTCAATATGAGAATGCGCGACGTGCTGGTCATTGCCTCCGTGGTCATCGCGATGGGCATTGCCTGGATCACGGAATCTCTGGGCCTGTCGCTGGCCATCGGTGCGTTTCTTGCGGGGCTCGCCCTGTCCGACACGGAATTCACGCATCAGATCCTCAGCGACATCAACCCGATCCGGGACGTCTTCCTGTCCGTGTTTTTCGTGTCGTTCGGCATGATTCTCAACCTGGATTTTCTTCGGGAAAACACGGTCTATATTGTTTTAATTTCTTTTTTCATCATCCTGATCAAAGCCGCCATTGTCTTCGGCCTGGTTCGGCTGCTCGGCTATCCGCTGCGCGTCATGCTGCTGTCCGGTATTTTATTGTCGCAGATCGGCGAATTCTCCTTTGTCCTGGCATCTCAGGGTTTTAAAAACAATATTATTTCCAACCAGATTTATCAGACATTCATCGGCGCGTCGGTCCTGACCTTCATCCTGACGCCCCTGCTGGTTTCAGCGGTTTATTACATCCTGGCCCGAAAGCAGTTGTACAGGGTAACCGACGATTCCGCATCAACCCATCGCATCGATGCAAAAAATCACGTCATCATCTGCGGCATGGGCCTAAACGGCAAAAATCTGGTCCGGGTCTTAAAAGACACTGCTATTAACTATGCCGTTATCGATCTCAATTTCCAGAACATTAAAAAGGCCAAAAAGAAAGGGGATAAAAACACGATCTGGGGTGATGCATCCAGCGTGGAAATACTGCGCCGCGCCAACGTGGAGGCTGCACGCGTCATGGTGATCGCCATTTCCGACCGTTTCCTCACCAAGACCTGCCTGTCCAATGCCAAAGCGCTTAATCCGAATCTGCACGTGATTGTCCGTACAAAATATTTAGCCGATATTGAAGATCTGCTGGCGCTTGGCGCTGACGACGTCATTCCCGAGGAGTTTGAAACATCCATCCAGATCTTCAGCCGGGTTCTTAAAATGTTTCACATTCCCAACAGCATCATTTTAACCCAGGGCAACATCATCCGGAACAAATCCTATGGTGTCCTCCGGGAGGTGCGGTACACCCAGGAAGCCTTTGATGAAATCAGCCAGCTTCTGGCGCAGGGCACCATTGAAACGTATTTCATCGCGGCCAAAAATCCGATTATCGGGCAAAGCATCCGCGACGTCAATCTGAAGGCGCAATCGGGCGTAATGATCATCAACATTATCCGCGACAACCAGACCATTACCAACCCGCCGGCCGATTTTATTTTTCAGGCCAGTGATCAACTGGTCCTCTTCGGAAGCCACAGCGCAATTGACCTGGGCCTGAAAATTCTGGACGGAAACAATGATGACAACAGGACAACATAACCATCATCACAACGAAAAAACGTGGGGGAACCGTTTGGTTGCCTCCATGCTGATGAATCTGTTCATTCCGGCGGTGCAGATTTACGGCGGCATCCTGTCCGGCAGTATGGCGCTGATCAGCGACGCGCTGCACAATTTAAGCGATTTCATATCCCTCGTGATCAACTACGCGGCTCTGGCTATCGGGAAACGACCGCCGACGTTAAAGCACACGTTCGGCTTCAAGCGCGTGGAGATATTCGCCACGCTGTTCAGCGTGGCCCTGTTATACGGGGCGGGCTTTTACATTGCCGCAGAGGCCTGGCAGAGATTCCGCGAACCGCAGCCGATTGCCGGTCAACTGGTGATCTGGATTGCCCTGCTTGGTTTTGCCGGCAATATTCTTTCCGCCCTGCTTTTGCACGCCGGATCAAAAGTCAACCTGAACATGAAGAGCGCGTTTCTACATATGATGACCGATGCCGCCACTTCACTGGGCGTAGCGGCGCTTGGAATTCTCTGGATGTTTAAACCCTGGTACTGGCTTGACCCGCTGTTCTCCTGGCTGATTGTTACCATGATTCTATATGGCGGATGGGGTTTGTTAAAAGACAGTTTTCTCATCCTGATGAACGCGACACCGCCGGGGATTGACCTGGAAGACATTCAGAAATCACTGGAATCCGTAGACGGCGTCCTGGAAATTCATGACCTGCACGTCTGGAATTTATCCAACGAAAGCATCGCCCTTGCCGTCCACATAACCGTACCCGATCAGATGCTGGGCCGCGTCGATGAACTGGCGGAAAAAGTGAGAACAACGCTGGCCGGCGAATTTCACATCGATCACCCAACCCTTCAGTTCGAATGCGTGAGCTGTAATCATGGGCAGCTTCTGTGCAGCACTTTGGAAAACGGTCATGAGAATCACCACCATCATTAAACAATTCAATATGACGAGGGAGAGGACATGGATATTTTAACAAGCAAACAAAACGGAATCCTGACGATCGAATTCAACCGGCCGGACAAAAAAAACGCTATTACGTCAGCCATGTATCAAACAATGGCGGACGCCATCAAGGATGGAGAAGAGGATCAGGCTGTGCGTGTTATCTTATTTTGCGGCAAACCGGAAGTATTCTCCGCGGGGAATGACCTGGAAGATTTCATGAATGCCAAAGAAGACCTGGCGGACCGGCCGGTGGCTCAGTTTCTGCGGAATCTCAGCATGGCGTCAAAACCCGTCATTGCAGCCGTGTCCGGTATGGCCATAGGAATCGGAGTAACTATGCTGCTGCACTGCGATCAGATATACGCTGCCGAGGACACTAAATTTTCAATGCCGTTTGCCAAACTGGGATTGTGCCCGGAATTTGGATCAAGCAAGCTGCTGCCGGAAATGATCGGCTATAATCACGCAGCCGAATTGCTGTTTTTCGGAGAATCTTTTTCTGCCGAGCAGGCCTTTGACATGGGACTTATCAATAAAGTCCTGCCGTCTGCAGATCTGATGGTTTATGCTTACGCACAAGCGGCAAAATTGGTTGTCCTTCCGGCATCCTCCCTGCGCACAACCAAGCGTCTGATGAAAGCCCGCTATGCCGATGTTGTGATCGAGCAGATGATCGAAGAAAACAGGCACTTCAGCGCCATGCTTCAGTCGCCGGAAGCCAAAGAGGCGTTTATCGCTTTCTTTGAACGGCGTAAACCGGATTTTTCAAAATTTTCTTAAAACTATTTTATACAGGTATAAAAACAAGCTGTTGCCAAGTCAAAAAAAATTGATCAATATTATGGAAAATTCCAGCAAAAGAATGTTAAATATCCGCGATGAATTTGACAAACAACATCGTCTTGCTGGAAACACTTCGCAGGGACAGGGATAATTCGCGAAACTTCCTGTTTACCGATCCGGTGGAAATCATCACCTGCCACAAACCAGCCGAACTGCAAAAGTGCTTCCAGCAAATGGAAAACTGCAGGGGAAAAGGCTTTTATCTGGCAGGTTTTTTTGCCTACGAGATGGGCTATTTTCTAGAGGAATCGCTCCGCCGGCACTGCCCGAAAATCGACTACCCCCTGCTGTGGTTCGGCGTTTATCCTGAACCGCTCCGGCGATTGCCCCGAAACGATAAACGTGAAAACCGGTCTTTCTTCTTTTCAGAACCCCGTCTGGCCATCGACTTCCGGCAGTATGAAAAAGCGATCCGGAAAATAAAAACCTGTATCGCACGAGGAGAGACTTACCAGATCAACTACACGTCCCGGTATGATTTTCATTTCATAGGGGACATTGCCGGTTTTTACGAAAATCTCAAACAGTCTCAGAAAGTTTCCTACTCGGCGCTCATTCACTTTGACGGCAATGCCGTTATTTCCCTTTCGCCGGAACTCTTTTTCCGTATCGATTCCAGGGGAAACATCATGGTCAAACCGATGAAGGGCACTTCGCCGCTTGCGGCTACCTCCAGTTGGCTAAGCCATGACGCGAAAAATCAAAGCGAAAATGTCATGATCGTAGATCTGCTCAGAAACGATCTGGGCCGGATTTGTCTGCCCGGTTCAGTAAGGGTGAAAAAGCTTTTCGAAGTCGAAAAGTATGAAACCCTGCTGCAGATGACTTCCACTGTGACCGGCAGGCTCCGGCCGCAAATTAAAATATTGGACATGGTCAAAAGCCTTTTCCCCTGCGGCTCTGTGACCGGCGCGCCGAAAATCCGGAGCATGAAAATTATCAGCGATCTGGAACACGGGCCAAGAAATATCTACACCGGCGCCATAGGTTACTTTGCCCCGGACGGTCAGTCGGTTTTTAATGTTGCCATCCGGACTATCGATCTCCGGCGTCAGTCCGGCCATAAATATCAGGCACGGATGGGAGTCGGAGGGGGCATTGTTTTTGATTCCCGGCCAAAAAATGAGTTTGAGGAATGCAGGCTCAAGGGACAATTTCTGACCGGCACCATGCCGGAATTTGCGCTCATTGAAACCATGCTTCTTACGGACGGAAAGATAAAATATTTAAGACGCCATCTGCGGCGCTTAAAAAAAACAGCCCGCACCTTTTCCATCGCATGCCCTGTTGATAAAATAAAAACTGCACTGAACGCTTGCGCGGCAAAATTATCAGGAAGAATCCGCCTGCGTCTGCTCCTGAAACCCGATGGGAATTTTTTGATTCAGCATCATCCGGTTTCTCCATGCCCCGCCTCATCTCCGTTTGTCGTTGTGTCTAGGCATAAAACAAACTCCGGCGATCCTTTTTTGTATCACAAGACGACGCACCGGAAACTATATGATGAAGAATTTAAAAGACACTCGGCCCAAGGATATTTTGATGTTGTTTTTCAAAATGAAAAAGACGAAATTACCGAAGGCGCGATATCCAATATCTTCATCCTGGTGAAAGGCAGGTGGTACACGCCGCCTCTTTCCTGCGGATTATTAAACGGCATCGCCAGACAGGTGATGATCAGGAAGCTCAATGCCGGAGAAAAAATACTTTATCTCAAAGACCTGAAAAGCGCGGACCGGATTGTCCTGACAAATTCCGTCCGCGGGGCAAACACCGTAAATCTCAAATCGGAGCGAATGAAATGAAACGCATGATCACCATATTATTTCACAATTTTGAAACGCTGGATGTGTTTGGTCCTGTTGAAATTATAGGAAGACTTACGGACCATTTCAACCTTCAGTTTGTTTCTCAAACGGGGGGTATCATCACAAGTACGCAAAACGTCCCTATTGTCACGGAACCGGTGGCGGGGCTTTCCGGATCGGGGCACATCCTGCTGATTCCAGGCGGGCTTGGCGTTGCAAACCTGCTCAAGGATGGACAATTTGTTAACGATATGAAATCTCTGGCACTGAAAGCTGAATACATTCTGACCGTCTGCACCGGCTCCATTCTTTTTTCAAAAACCGGATTGCTCAACGGCAAAAAGGCAACAGCCAACAAGCGTCTGTTTTCCTGGGCAATTCAGGAATCTCCTGACGTGAACTGGATTAAAAAGGCAAGATGGGTGAAGGACAGGAATATTTACACCAGTTCCGGCGTAAGTGCTGGAATGGACATGACATTTGGCTTTATTGCAGATTTACTGGGCCATGATATAGCGAGACAAAAGAGCATAGAAATTGAGTATGACTGGAAAGAGGATGCCGGATGGGACCCTTTCGCGGACTTGTACCCGTGATCATTGAGCGGACCGGAAGCCCTGCGGCAGCGAAAAAGCAGTTTCGGGGCAGGCGCTCCGTGCCTTCATACAGGCATATTTTCATTTTGCATCGCGCCAATAAAAAAAGTGCGCCCATGGCTCAGCTGGATAGAGCGCCAGACTACGAATCTGGATGTCGCAAGTTCGAATCTTGCTGGGCGCACCAATTATATCAAGGGGTTAGCCATTTGCGGTTAACTCCTTTTTTCATTTCTGGTCCAATGATGACCCGTTGTCTGAAAAGACGTTATTTCATTGACTTAAATGACAGATGATTTTATAAATTAACAAATGATTGAAGGAGAATAAAAATGAAAAACTATCTATTGATCATTCTTTTAATCGTTGCCTTATTGGCGCCAGTAAAGGGGATATCATCAGATAAGGCAAATTACATCAAGATACCTCCGCAGAATTTATTCATCGAAATTTATGAGGACGGCAAAAAAATCGAAAATAAATTTATGTATGTCGACTTAAAAATAGTAGACAAAAAAGATGTGCAATGGACCACAATATTTCTGGATGGTTCCCGCCGGTGCATCAAGAAGGACACGGCCATTTATAAGCCGGTTGTCAGCCGATGGGATGAAGCGATTTACGATATAAACTATGATAAAAATTCTTTTCAATTAAAACTGAAATTTCCATTTGCTGAGGAAGAAATGACTGTGAAAGGAACAAGAATAAAAAATACGTCTGACTTTAAGATCGAAGGCACCGGGTACAGGAAGGATTTAGTTTCCAATAAAAAAGTAGCAATAGAATGGAAATCTATCATAGTTGATACATGGTAATGGCCTGACGCAGTCAACTAAATAAAAAAACGAGGTAAATAGATCTAATCCCTCTGATGCTGGACGCGTGTTAAATATCCCCTCAGATTGCTGAAATATAATAACATTCATTTCACACCTCGATAGCTTGTTGTAAAGTATTTGATTTTACTAATCAATATCCAACAGGATGCGCGCAATACGAACCGGCTTTTTTTATCGTTTTTCCCATATTTTTTTTCACTTTTCTCACCTCCCGAAATACTCCATTGTACCTAAAACCACCTGTCATTATTTCGGATTCTGATTTTTGCATTTTGTCGGTAATTTGTTGATATAACTATATTTTATAAAAATACCGTCCGGCAGATAGCGAATCAAAATACTAGCACACCCCTTGTAGTATACCCCAAATAAACTAGTGAGACTTTTCAAAAAAACTGTGTCATACACTTGCCAACTTCAGCGATGAAGGACTTTGATTCAACCAACACAAAGCAACTAAAAAGGAGCTTGTTCATGCACCCCAAAAATGAAATATCTGTCAAGGAACAATTGGCCGGCAAACGAATTTTGATCACAGGGACTACGGGGTTCTTAGGAAAAGTTGTTATCGAAAAAATCATCCGTGACATACCGGATGTCGAGAAGATTATCCTGCTGGTTCGTGGAAACGACAAGTATCCCACGGCCAGGGAGCGCTTTGATCATGAGATCGCGTTATCCACTATCTTCGACCGCCTCAAAGATGAAAGCCCTGCCTGTTTCAGGCAATTCTGCAAGGAAAAAATTGAATGTGTCACAGGTGAACTGACACAAAAGAATTTCGGACTGAACAGGGAAGAGTTCTCACAGCTTGCCCGACGTATTGACATTGTCCTCCATGTAGCAGCCTCCGTAGATTTCCGTGAACAGTTGCAGAAGGCATTAAAGATCAATACCCTGAGCCTGCTCAATCTTGCGCATCTGGTCAAGGCGGCGGGGAACATCCCTATGGTCCATGTATCAACCTGTTACGTGAACGGCTTTAATACAGGGGACTGCCGGGAAGAAGTCGTTGTCCCCGTCAGCAAGGGCTTCACAAGAAACGCGAAAGGTTTTTACCAGGTCCGCCCGCTGATTGCAAAGCTTGAGAAAAAGATCAGGAAGGTTGAAGAAAACTGCTTCCAGCCCGATCAGCTTGCTGAACGCCTGGTTGAACTGGGTTCAAAAGAATCCCATCGATACGGCTGGAACGATACCTACACGTTCACGAAGTGGCTTGGTGAACAAGTTATCATGGAGGAGCTCTCGGACTCCACACTGACCATTGTCCGTCCCGCAATCATTGAAAGCACTTTACAGGAACCGGTTCCGGGATGGGTTGAAGGCGTTAAAGTGGCGGACGCGATCATCCTTGCCTATGCAAGGGAAAAGACCCCTTTCTTTCCCGCCCGGGCAAATGGTGTCGTCGATATCATTCCGGCAGATCTCGCGGCAAACAGCCTGATCCTGGCCGCGGCAGAAACACTGGCGATGCCGGGAACGCACCGGATCTACCAGTGTTCAACCGGCTCGGCAAACCCCATCACGGTTGGCCGGATGGTGAATCTGCTTCAACTGGAATCCAACCGCAATGCAGAATCCTATGAAAAGCTGTATCCGAAAGGTAAACCAAAAAGAAATTTCCGGATTGTTGACCGGAGACTTTTTGTCACGGCAATGTCCGTATTGAAAGGCGTTGTGACGGTTTATGACGGGGCCTGCAAAATTACAGGTATGAGAAACAGGATCCGCAAAGTGACGGATTTTGTGAATACAACCATGAAGCTGGCCATTACCTTTTCTTTTTACGCATCACCCCGATGCCTGTTCCACAACCATAATCTTATGGACCTTGCCTCCCGGGTATCGCCTGCGGATTGCAGTGCTTTTCCCGTGGACGCACGAATCATTGAGTGGGAGAGCTACATGGGGCCGATTCATCTGTCCGGGTTGAACCGCTATGCCCTGAAGGCTCGCAAGACCGCCCTGCAACAGGCAGAGGACAGCATCCGGGTCCCGAGCGTCGCAGAGATTCCTGCTGTTGGCGGAAGACTGGAACGCGGGACGGTATAGCCCTGTTGGAAGCACAGAGCGAATAAATTACACCGAAATAGGTATTTACAAGCCGCTTCCCACAAGATAATTCGTTCTATCGTTTATAAAACCCCGGTGTCGAAGCATCCGGGGACCCGAATGGAGATTTGAATGAAGAACACGACAAAAAACAAAGGGATTGAAAATAATAATGAGCCGGTCAAAGACAAATACAGGATTGTAGGCCCCCTTTACGATTTCCTGAGCAATCTATACAGCGGCCGCTCCATTCACCACTGCAAGATCGCCATGATCAACAAGGACAACGTAAAAAAGGGCGACCGGGTACTGTTTGCCGGCGTGGGACATGGACTGGACGCCATACAGGCGGCCGAACTGGGCGCCAATGTAACCGTGGTTGACCTTTCGGAAACCATGCTGAATCAATTCCGTCAAAAGCTGAAGAAAAATAACCCGAAATTGAAGATCCGCCAGGTCCACTCCGACATCCTGGAATTCAACGAATTTAAAAAATATGACATGGTGGTTGCAAATTTCTTTCTGAATGTTTTTTACCGGGACACGATGACCAAAGTCCTGGAGCAGCTCGTCCGGCTGGGGAAACCGGGGGCAAAAATTGTCGTGGGTGACTTTTCCTATCCCACAGGCAATATCTTCTCGAGAGCCTTCAAGGTCGTTTACTGGTACGGCGCCGTCCTTTTCTTCTGGCTCCTTGCCAGAAACGCTGTTCACAACATCTATAATTATCCGGAATTCATGGAAAACGCCGGATTGGTCATTAAGGAGAAAAAATACTACAAGCTGGGCATTATTAATTGTTACTGGTCTGTCCTGGGCGAAAAACCTGCATAAGGATGGTATTTAATTAATAATTAAATTATTCATTTTGGGGTGATGATAGTGGAAAAAGTTCTGGCATTTCCCGCGGGAGCAGTTGCTGATGAAAGTGGTTTTTCTCATGGTGAACGTGTAGCCTGCCTGAAGGAACACGGCGCACATTCGCAGTCCTTCTCAACCATGCAGCCGGGAATGGATTATTTCGATCTGCCCGGCATCGGTTACATTGCCTTCATGAAAAAGTGGGGGTTCAAGATGGTGCTTGCTGATCCGGTCTGCGATCCGGTTCACTTCGAACTCATCATCGACAAGTTTCTGCAATATCATCCGTCAGCACAGTTTGTGCAGGTAACCAAACCGGTCGTGGACATCCTCCGCCGGAAATACAGGTATTACGGGACACAATTCGGTTCGGAAATCCGGATCGATCTGCAGAAATGGAATCTCAAGGGCGGCAAGAAACAGGTAATCCGCACCGCCATCAACCAGTCGGCAGCCATGGGCGTCGAGGTAAGGGAGAGCCACAGGGACGATCATGCCGAAGAGATCTCCAGAAGCTGGATTAAGACGAGGGCGTGCAGCCGTCAGGAAATTCGTTTTCTGATCAGACCGCTCAAGAATGATTACAAGGAAAACTCACGGCATTTCTATGCCTACCTGAAAGGCAAACCCGTCGCTTTCATCTTTTTCGACCCGATCTATGAGGGAAACCGAATTGTCAGCTATGTACCCAACATCTCCCGATCCTGTCCTTCCTTCAAACAGGGACTGTGGTACGTGATCATGAACCACGCTATGGAAATCTTCAAACAGGAAGGCGTGCCCTACATGGATCTTGGTCTGGTTCCATTGATGGTAGCCGATGAAATCGAACCGCAGGAATCAAAAATGCTCAGGAGAATCACCGGCATCATCCATGAAAAAGGGAATTTCCTTTTCAACTTCAAGGGGCTCGAATTCGCGAAGGGTCGGTTTCAGGGCACGGTGGGAAAGAACTACTGCTGTCACAGGAGGTCAACGCCCCTGTTCTCGTTGCTAGCCCTCCTGAGAATGACGGGGATCATCTAACCGCACACTTCAAAAAAGCAGCGAACCTGAGACTCGCGCCTTTTATCGCCATGACTTAAGAAAGCGACAAAAGGTAGGAGCGGAGGTTCGTCTTGGCGTTGTTCAGTCCTAATTTCCGGCGGATATTATTGCGGTGGAATTCAACACCCCGCTCGGAAACATTGATCATTGAAGCGATCTCCTTGGATGATTTTCCTTCCTTCACCAGGCTGGCCACCTGAATCTCTACCGGGGTGAGGTTCAGAAATCGATTGGAGAAGCGGTGAAGAAAAGGTGAAACAATCGTTTGGAGGTTGGTCTCAAGGCTGTCCACATAGATCTTCTGTCTGTCGTTGAGGCGGCAGCCCCGCAGGCGTTCAAGGGAAGGAAGCAGCAGGCTCCGGACATTGGCCAGAACCATCTCCTCCAATTCGTTCTTGTCCTTTTCCCTTTGTTCAAGCTTCTTTTCCGTGACATCCACTAAAGAACCCATCAGGCAGATCGGCCGGTTCTGCTCATCTGTGACAAGGTGCGCAGAGATCTGAATAATGACAGCTCGTCCGTCCTTTGCATTGGCAGTAATCTCCCCCTGCCAGTTGCCCTTCTCGAATACATGCTGGAGAATCCGTTCGACCTCCTGCTTGGACCGAACAAAGGTAAAAATGGATAGCCCGATAACTTCAGAAGCGTCTTGACCTCCCCACAGACGGAGAAAGGCCTCGTTCACATAGGTTATACGGCCCTCAAGATCGCCGAAAACGATGGCATTTATGGAAGAGGCAATGGCATGGTCCTTGATGCGCAATTCCTCAAATGCCCGGCGGGTACGGGTGATATCAACAAACGAACAAAGAGTTCCGACAGGCTCACCGTTCTCACCTCGCACAAGACTCGCCGACATGTGGGAAACAATGCGTGAGCCGTCCTTCTTGCGCCCGGCCACCTCGCCCATCCAGCTGCCCTTTTCCCAGAACTCCACCAGAAGACGGGTCGCCTCTTCCTGATCATCGGCAAAAGACAGCACCGACCTGCCGAGAATCTCTTCCATCGTATAGCCTGTAAGTTCAAGGGCAGCGGCATTCGCGTAAGTTACAATCGTCATCCCGGACAAGACTTGCTGACATGTGAACAACAACGCGTGAACCGTCTTTCTTCCGCCCGACCACCTCGCCGCTCCAGCTGCCCTTTTCCCAAAACTCGACCAAAAGACGGGCCGCCTCTTCCTGGTCATCGGCAAAAGACAGCACCGACCTGCCGAGAATCTCTTCCAGCGTATAACCTGTAAGGTCAAGGGCAGCGGCATTCGCATAGGTTACACGGGCTTCAAGATCCCCGAAAGCTATGCCGTTCACAGCAGAGTCAATAGCCGTGCTCTTGATCCGCAATTCCTCGAAGGCCTGTCGCGAACGGGTAATGTCTATAAACGAACTCAACGTGCAGATAGGATTGCCATCGTCATCCCGGACAAGACTTGCCGACATGTGGATAACGAGTCGTGAGCCGTCCTTCTTCCGCCCGGCCACCTCTCCGCTCCAGCTGCCCTTTTCCCAGAACTCGGTAAGGATACGGGCCGCTTCTTCCTGGTCATCAGCAAAGGATAACACAGACCAACCGAGAACTTCATCCAGAGTATAACCTATCATGTTACTGGCGGCGGCATTACCGTAAGTCACCCGGCCTTCAAGATCCCCGAACGTGATACCGTTGACGGCGGAGTCAATGGCGGAACTCTTGATGCGCAATTCATCTAGCACCTGTCGGGTACGGGTGATGTCTACGAAGGAACACAAAGTACAGATAGGATTGCCATTGTCATCCCGGACAAGACTTGCCGACAGGTGGACAAAAATAGGCGAGCCGTCCTTCTTCCGCCCGGCTACCTCGCCCATCCAGTTGCCTTTTTCCATAAACTCGGCAAAGATGCGGGAAGCCTCTTCCCCGGAGTCCGCAAATGTCAACACGGACCGGCCAAGAACTTCCTCCAGCGTATAACCGCCTAAAAGTTCAAGGGCGGCAGCATTTGCGTAGGTTATCCCTGCATCCGCATCCCCGAAAACAATCCCGTTGACGGCGGAGTCAATAGCGGAACTCTTGATGCGCAGCTCTTCGAGAAGGCGGGCGTGACTAATTTTATTGATGGGCGATGTCATGGTTTTGTAAGAGAACGTGTGTAAGATACATAAAAGCCAATAATGGATTCACTCCCACTTGAACGGGAATGACAGAGAAATGCAGTTATGTAAAGCTCTTGTTTAATGCCTGAAATCATAACTCACGGACGGTGCCTGTCAACGCGACGGCGGGTATGCGCGGTTCCAGACCGAGCTGGAGCCACCCCCCCAATACCATTGATTAGTGCCATTATTGGCCCAGGGATGGTGGTAGTATATGCTCTCAGGACCCGAGGCGGGCAGGTAATTCAGGGTAGGACCGGTTCCAGTGATTTCAGTTGAACCGTTCGTCGACGTAAAATAAACTGATCCTGTTTTGTCGAGGGTTCCGGCGGACCGTGCTTCTTCCGGGCTTACCGTCCCTGTCACGGAAGCATTCGCCAGAGCCAGTTCTTCCTCATCGACCTTTGTCATTTGTGCGAAGACCGGTGACGCAAGCACGGCACAAAACAGAAGCACTGCACAAAGAATGGTTAGGCCATAATTTCTTTTCATTTTGGTTTTCTTTCGTTTCGTCACCCACTGCGATAACGTCTTGTTTGCTGTTCCTGTCTAGCCCCAGTGTCGCTGCATCCGGCATTCGCTGTCAAAAAACCGCCATTTGTGGTGGAAATCGACGCCGCACCGAGATTTGCCCTGCTCATATTTGTGACGCCGTTATCGACGGTTCCACTGAAACTGTTGAAATTCGCGCTGACGGTTCCCGTTAAATCGTTTGTTCCGATGCGAAGGTATTCCAACTGGCGGGTAGCCGGATCGGTCGGGTTTGTAAATTTCATCTCGACGTAAAGCCCCTTGGCAACCAGATCTGCACCTGAACTCCCGAGAGAGACGTTTGTCCAATCGTTGTCCCAGCCTGTTGTCGTCCCGTTGTTGTAGTGGCCCATTTTCAGCGAAGAAATTTCCGTCCAGGTGCGCAGGTTCATGCCGCTGAAATCCGCACGCATAATACCCGTTACGTCATCCCGGGTGAAGGTTGAAAAGCCGGAGGCATAAACATCCGCCATTTCCCCGTCGGTAAGCTCATGCGGTTCGGCACTATCCATGCCATGAGGATGAAACCTGACAGGAAAATGCCTATTTTTCGTGATGCTGACTTATACATCTTTGTCCCCTGATGAGTCTGTAATGAACTATTCATCGTTATTTTAACAGATTTGGGTCCCCTTCATCAACCGAAATCAAAGCCAAATGCTTTAAAAAACTTAGAAACACGTCACCATTATGAAATCTGATTCTGATCAGACCTCTCAAACCGACTACAGAGATATAGAAGAATGGCAGGCATGTAAATACTCCCAAAGGGGTATTTTTCTGTTTTTTGTTAAACTGTACAAGTCGAGGTATTTCAGAAACCTAAATACTAATCCATATAAAATCAAGTACTTAAATTGACATAACCGATGAGGCGACGTTCCGCAATGAAAAAAAGCGTCATTACGAACCGTCGCAGACGTATGATGAATCTTTAACTATTCAAAATAACAAGGGAGTTTGCCACCCTTGTTCTCGGAACGCTTGGCTTGCAAGGTTTATGATAGTCGTATTTAGACGTCTTGTGTCATAACCCTTTGGGTCGCAAGTTGCAAGCCGCCTCTCAGGCGGCGTGGCAATCTTATAAACAAGATTTCTCACTTCGGTCGAAATGACAAGTGGTCGAAATGACAAGTGGTCGAAACGCGTACCCCAAAGGATTATGACGCAGAGCAACAAAAAGCCAAACGGCAATCTTCACTATTTGGCAACGCGTACAGGGAGAACCCGGTACATTTTTTTGACGTCTTCCGACCGCTCATCCCAGTGTGTGCGGCCATGATCGAAGTTGAAGTAGGCAGCATCGGAATCTTCCCTTTCCGAAGCCCAGGGACAGCAACAGGATAAATCGATCAAATTTGTCAAATAAATTTCATATTTTGGGAAACAGGCCTGATGCTTTGGATTGCTTTTGTCAAATAATTCGGCCAGTTCCTCTTTCTTCGGCAAACGCCAGTCTGTGTAACCGCCGCCACGATAATTCTCGCAATACTTTTGTGCATCATACCAGTTAATATCCTGTCCGTTATCTTTTGCCGCCCACATCAGGTTCGTCTGCGTATCCAGAACGGTCTGATTGTCATAAGCAATGAAACGTTCATCTCTCTTAATCTCCCTGACGACAACGGGGGGCCGGCTTGCCATGGCCAGTTCGTCTTTTTTATCCGCAATTTCATCGCCTGGTTTCGAGCGGCCCATCTCTTTATCCATCGGTTTGCCCTGATCGCTTGTATCTCGAGGCAGGTATTTACCGGCAACAGGGGGTTCGTAAACGAGCGCCTTACGCGGAGCGCCGGATTCCGAAATCACCCGGTCCAATAATTTTTCTCCAACCGAACCGGCGTGAATTTCACTCCACTCGCCTGTCAGACTTTTCGGTGACGAATAAATAACGTTCCCTTTTTCATTATAGAAAGTGACAGAAATATTTTTAATTTTTTTATTTGCGTGGTCAATTTCCAGCAGTTCAGTGTAATATTGCAGTGCGGAAGGACTGTCGGGCTCTTTGCCGATGCCTTTGAGAATTTCAAAATATTTTGTCTTTCCTTCCGGGTTTAATTTGTTTTTGGTCCATACGGAAGCAGTTCTCTTATTGACTTTAGCGATCCTGCTTTTATCATAATACATATCACCGAAGTCATTTGAGCCATAGTAGACCCATTCTTCCGCCCATGTCTGACCGGCAAGCATGAAAAAAAATACTAAACAAATCATGTACTGAACATTCTTTGTCTGCATCATTTTTTCTCGCGATAGTAAATCCCGTTTCGGATTGCTCGGGGAGCAATCCCTACAATCACCGCCTCCGGCGTTTCACGCCACCTCTACCCTGATAACCTGACCACATGAAGGTGGCACGAGGGCACGCGCCTGCGGAGGACAAAGACATAGTAATAATTATTCTTAAAAGAGAAAAAAAACAATGCCTATTTATCACGAATTGGAGTCTTGCGTGTTCGCTGGGGTGGACACATTGCTGATGTCAGGATGTTTATGCCGGAACATCTACATTCTTCATTTCTTCCGGCATTGAATGATCAATGAACCGGCAATTTCTTTCAGGATGGGCATTTTTTCAATGACAGATGTCAATTTCCCGGCAAATCCCAATAGCGATTCCGGAATTCCGGGGTGCATAAAATCAAAGGGAACAATGGAAATATCCGTAAAACCGTAATTGCGGAGTTTCCTGGCGATTCCCCATCGGAAAAAAGCCGTTTCATCAGGAGAATCCCCCACCCTGCGTTTGATGGCCGGTATGTTTTTAATTAACGCAATCTGCGGATTCATCATATTAGGCTCCGTGAACATGATGCCGCCTCCGGGTTTTAATATCCTCGAAAACTCCTTCAAGGCAGCATCCACGTCCAGATGATGAAGGGAGGAACTGCCCACAATGAAGTCATAGTAGTTTGACCTGAACTTGGTCTTATAGGCATTGTCCACGACAAATTTGACATTTTGAGCATGGACACGCTCCTTTGCCTTTTCGATCAATGCATCTGAAATGTCAATGGCGACGATTTGATTGTCTGTTTCAGCCAGCTCTTTTGTAAATAAACCCGTCCCGCAGCCGATTTCGAGGACAAGGCTTTTGTGATTGCCGATAAATTCCTTAAACAGCCGGCATCTTCTGGCCCACCGTAATTTCCCCGCGGGCGATGACCAGTTCCATATCTCTTCGCCATGTTCACGGATGTACTCGCCATGGATGATTTCGTTTTGGATTCTTTTGTCTTCAGTCACAGACGTCTCCACTCATCAAAATGTATCAGAAAATGTTTTGATCCAGACATTAAACCTTTTACGCAAAATGCTCTGACACTTTCAGGTAAACTTGATTTTTCTTGCCGCGAACGCAACCATCCTCAAAAGGAGCAAGCCATGACTCCATCGTTGAATATTCGTTGTGCCGTAAGTCCGCGCGCGATAACGAACCGGCAGATCAACGATCTTCAGTCCCAGCTTGGCCGCGCCAAAGATCAGGTCATAGTCGCCGAACGGATCGAAATCCCCAAAATACGTCCGGTTGGCGGCAATGAGTTCATAATCGCTCTTGCGCAGAACCTTGGTTCCGCAGAGCGTATCCTTGATCGACTGGCCCAAAAGCCAGGAGAAGGCAAGACTGAAAAACTTGTTGCCTAAAAAATTGAAAAAACGCATTGCCTCTTCTTCCATCGGATAAACGAGACGTACTCCATTGATAAACTCGCCTTTCCCGCTGATCAGGGCTTCATAAAAGCGCGGGAGGTCCTCGGGAGGAACAGTCATGTCGGCATCCAGGATCATCAAAATATCCCCTTTTGCCTTGGCAAATCCCAGCCGCACAGCGTCTCCTTTACCTTTGCCAGTCTGCCGGTGCAACTGGCTTTTTCTTTCGGGGTGCCTGGCGATCTCTTTTTCAATGACGGCATAGGTATCATCCTGGGAATGTCCCTCAACAAAGACGATTTCCGTTGCGGCACCCATTTCCGGCGTCCGTCGGAAAATTTCGGCGATGTTTCCCGCTTCGTTGCGCGCCGCCACAATGACGGATACAAGGGGCGCTTTGGGAACATTTCGGGGGCGGGGACGGGCCATAATGAAGTTAGACAAAGTGAAAAGCTTGAACGGCCACAGTCTGGCGAGGAACTTATTGCAGAATTTGGAGACGTCTTCTATGGTCAGCCAGTTTTGAGACATCTTGGGTTTTGCCAAACCGATTTTTTCAACGATAAGCAGCGGCAGTTCCCAGACCCGGCTGTAAGAATTCATCATAATTTGTGTTCTGTCATGACAGAGTCGTGAAAGCTGGGAAAAGACCTCCTGCACATCCCAGATGTCATCGACAAGATCTGAAAGGATGATGGCATCAAAGGGGCCTTCAATTTCCTGCAGATTGTGACAGTCCGCCTCGACAAAAGTGATGTCCGGATGCAACACCCGCGCACGCTGAATCATCTCCGGGGAAAAATCGACGCCCACACCTCTCGACGGTTTGAGGGCAGCCAGCAAATCTCCTCTGCCGCATCCCAGCTCCAGAACACGCTGACCTGGCGCGACCCAAAACCGGTAAACCTCCGCGAGACGTTTATGGTAAGCCGAACTCCACCCTTTCCATGAATCCATCTTGCGGGCAATGGCGTCCCAGTGGTTCTTCCTCGCCTTCTGATAAGTGCCAAAATCTGTATTTTCTTTATCCATATGTTATTTTCTTTTAAAGTGAAATCTACCAGCTTATCCCCTTGCTTATTAAAAATTTCCTCGAATGCTCGTCGCCTAATTTTGCCGCTGTTTTCAGATCCTGGATTGCAAGTTTTCCGTTGCCAATCTTTGAATAAGCCACCGCCCGGTTGTAATAAGAACCCGCATAATCCGGTCTTTTTTCGATTGCCCTGCCGTAATCGGCAATCGCCTGCTGATAATCACCGAGACAGTTATAGGCATTACCCCTGTTCATATAGGCTTCCGCGTAAGACGGCTTGATCTCTATCGCGGTATTAAAATCCCCGACCGCCAGACTGCAGTCGCCGGAAGCCCCGTAAGCGTTCCCCCTGTTATTATATGCCTCAGCCATATTCGGCTTGATCTTGATGGCCTGACTGTAATCGTCAATTGCGTTCCTTACGTTACCCAGAGCTTTATAGGCAAGTCCCCTGTTATAATAAGCCTCTGCATAATCCGGTTTGATCCCGATCGCTGCGTCAAAATCTTTAATCGCCTGACTATAGTCACCAAGATTGTTATTGGCAATACCCCTGTTATTGGAAATAAGCCAATTATGACGGGTAACTTTCAACGTGTGATCAAACAAAGTAATGCTGTTTTGCCAGTATCCGACCTGTTTCCATGTCAGAACGGAAAGACACAAAATGCACATTACGGATGAGACCACAAGTATTTCTTTCCGATAAGGCCATTTTTTCAAAAGGTCCGGAATTCCCCAGGCTGCCATGATGAATAACCCGATCAGGGAAATGTAAGTGTAACGGTCGGCCATCGCTTGCGTTCCTGCCTGAACAATGCCGATGACCGGCACAAGCGTGCCTACATACCAAAGCCAGCCTGTTGCCAGGTAAGGCGACTTTTTCACTCTCCATATCACGACAAAGGTAATGGCCATCAACATTACTGCAGACCCCAAAACCTGCCAGAGAACAACATTCCCGGGATGAGGGTAAAAGACGGCAAGATTGACCGGCAGGATCATCTTGCCAATGTAGATGACATAGGAAACAATTGCATTTCCGATCCGGACAGCCGGTGTCAATGCTTCAATGGAGGGAACCGTTCCTGAACTGTGCGCGGCCAGGTAGGTTACGACACTGGAAAGGATGGCCAACACAAATAAAGGAACCTTTTCCAGAAGAAGGGGGTAAATCAATGACCATCTGAATTCAGGGTTGACAAGTTTCCGGGTAACCAATGGTTGTTTAAGTGCAATCTTTTCGCTTTCTTTCTTTCTAGATTTCTTTTTTGACTTACTCAAAGACGCAGGTTTTAAAACTTCAGCCTGCATTTTCCGATCTGCCTTTACTTCCGAAAAACGCCCCAGGGGCCAGTAATCTAAAAGCAGCAGCACAAAAGGCAAAGTCACCAGCATAGGCTTTGACATCAAACCCAGGATGAAAAACAAAAGGACAAAAACATATCTCCGAAATGTCTGCTGCTCCACATAATAGCTGTATGCACCCAGCGTGAGCATCCAGAAGAAAGTGGAAAGAACATCCTTGCGCTCAACGATCCAGGCGACGGACTCCACGTGGAGCGGATGGATCGCAAACAATGCGGCCACAAAGGCGCTTGGCCAAAGCGTCCTGGTCATTCGCCATAGAATCAGAAACAGGAGAACCGTATTTAATATATGCAGGAGAAGATTGACCAGGTGATAACCCAGGGGGTTCAGGCCGAAAAGGGTATGGTCCAGCATCAGCGAAAGCCATGTCAAGGGGTGCCAGTGGCCGCTATACTTGGCAAGATCGGAAGAAAAGGCCTGCCCTATGCTGCTTGCATTCAAACCGGATTGCACATAAACATTTTTTGTCACATATTGCTCATCGTCATAGACGATGAAACCGCAATCCTTAATCTGCCAGAAAGCGGTAATCGTAAGGATTGCCAGAGCCAGGCAAATCAGAACCGGAGTTAAATTCCTGTGCTGACTTGCTTCTGAGCCTGACGTTTTTTGTGAAGTCGCCATTTCTTAATTTTGTTCCTTATTGAAATAAAAAAATATAACGTGTTGCTACCAGCTTATCCCACGGCTTCTTAAATATTTTTTTACACTTTCATCGCCTAATTTTGCTGCCGTTTTTAGATCACTAACTGCGAGAGTTTCATTGCCAAAGCGGGCATAAGCAATACCCCTGTTCTTGTAGGCGCCTGTATAATCCGGTTTGATTTTGATCGCCCTGCTGTAATCCTCAATCGCCTGCTTGTAATTGCCGAGGTACACATAGGCATTACCTCTGTTGAAATAAGCATCCGGATAATCCGGCTTGATTTCGATTGCCCTGCTGTAATCCTCAATCGCCTGTTTGTAATTGCCAAGGTTGACAAGGGTATTACCCCTGTTATTATAGGCCATCGCATAATCCGGTTTGACTTTGATCGCCCTGCTGTAATCCTCGATCGCCTGCTTGTGATTGCCCAGGTCGGCATAGTCTTTCCCTCTGTTATAATAAGCTTCCGGATAACCCGGTTCGATTTCGATCGCCCTGCTGTAATCTTCAATCGCCTGCTTGTAATTACCCAGGTCGGCATAGGCAATGCCCCTCATATTATAAATACGGTAATTACCATCCGTAACTCTCAAAGTATGATCAAACAAGGTAATGCTGTTCCGCCAGTATCCAACCTGGATCCATGTCATGATGGAAAAACACAAAATGCTCAACGCAGTCAATGCTAAAAGTATTTCTTTACGGTAATTCCATTTCCTCAAGAGATCGGGGACACCCCATGCCACAATGATGAACAGCCCGATCAGGGGAATGTAAGTGTACCGGTCCGCCATCGCCTGGGAACCGGCCTGCACAATGCCGATGACGGGCACCAGTGTGCCCAGATACCAGAGCCAGCCTGTCGCCAGATAAGGAAACTGCTTAACCATCCGGAAAACTGCAAAGGTTATGGCGATAAGAAGGAATACCGACCCGATAACCTGCCAGAGCATTACCTCCCCCGGATGAGGATAAAGGACGGCAAGATTCATCGGCAGGATCATTTTCCCAATATAAGCTGCATAGGAAATGAACGCATTCCCGATACGGACAAATGATGGAATCGCTTTGGAGTGGACAGCTCCTGCGCTATGTGCAGCGATGTATGTTACAATACTCGAAAGGATGGCCAGTGCAAAAAGAGGAACTTTTTCCAGGAGGAGAGGATAAATCAAGGACCATTTGAATTCAGGGTGTACTGTTTTCTTTGCTTCAAATATTTCCTTCACGGCATCCTTCTTTTTGGATTTCTTTTTTTGCTTGCCGGAAACTGCAGGCTTCAGCACTTCAGCCTGGATCTTCTGATTCGGTTTACCTTCCGAAAAACGTTGCAGGGGCCAGAAGTCCAGAAGCAGCAGTACAAAAGGCAATGTCACCAGCATGGGCTTTGACATCAAACCCAGGATAAAAAACAGAACGACAAAAACATATCTCCGAAACGTCTGCCGTTCCACATAATAGCTGTACGCCCCCAGGGTGAGCATCCAGAAGAAAGTGGAGAGAACATCCTTGCGTTCTACTATCCACGCAACAGACTCCACATGGAGCGGATGAATTGCAAACAGAACCGCCACAAAGGCGCTGGGCCAGAGGGCCTTTGTCATCCGGCACAAGATCAGAAAAAGGAGGATGGCGTTCATCACATGAAACAGAAGATTGATCAGGTGAAAACCCTGTGGGTTAAGGCCGAAGATGGAATAGTCAAGCATCAATGACAGCCATGTGATTGGATGCCAATGGCCTACCTTCGCCAACTCGGAAGAAAAGGCCTGTCCTATACTGTTCCAGTTCAAACCGGACTGCACATAAGCATTCTCATACACGTAGAGATTGTCATCAAAGCCGATGAAGCCGCTGTCCTTGACGGGACTAAAGACAATAATGGTGAGTACCGCCAGGGCCAGACAGATCAGGACCAGTTTTAAATTCCTATTTTGGTTTGTTTCCTGGTTTGACGCCCCCTGTGATGCTGTCATTTTCCCCTTGTCCCCTGTTCAATCCAAATTCAGAAATTTTTCGGAATTGATTACCACATGTCAAGCCAGACTTCAGCAGTTTATTTGATTATTTCCGATTCAATCCCGAGGCCGGCCTGTTGGCACAAACAAGAATGAATATGGATTTATTTACATGAAAAATGTTATGCGAATCGGGGAAATTACAAAAAACAATATATGAAAAAAACAATGAAACGGGCAGCAATCGATGTTCCACTACCCGCTGTTGTACATGAGGGCTGATTTGTTTCAGCAGCAATATGCAAATATCTCCATGAGCAAAGGGAAGTCTGCACCTCAAAAACAGGAACGATTCAGAAGTCCATCATCAGTTGACCGCCTCCTGCCTGTAACGGGTATAGAGTAAAGCGGCTTCGGTGCGGTTACGGATATTTGTTTTTTCGAAGATGTTGCGGACATGCGTCTTGACAGTCTTGGCGCTCAGGAAAAGCTTCTGGGCAATTTCTTCATTTGTCATGCTTTCGCTGACCAGGGCGAGGATTTCTTTTTCACGTCTTGAGATGGCTTTCATTTTATTCAACTGATCGTTGGTGGGAGATTTGACAATGCTCTTTCTCCCGCATTCGCGGATCAGCTCATCACAGACGCGGCCGACCAGGTCACCGGAAAGCCAGATCTCGCCACGGGCGACCACATGGACACATTTGACGATAATTTCAGGATCAAGATGATCGATCAGAAAGAAGCCGCGCGCATTTCCCTTCATCATGGCAACCACGTCCTGCTCGTGAAAGCGCTCTCCGATGATGATAGTCCGTGTGAAGGAAAGTTTTTGCATGTATTCTATGACCACCGGCATGGACAGGGCGGCCGTTTCACGCAGGAGATCCTGGTCAAGAATGGCGACATCCGGAGACAGCTTGACCATTTTGTTCATAAACGCCAGGCCTCTTTCGGATTCATTGATAATATTCTGAATAACGATGGAACCGATGACACTGATATCTGTCTCATTGCGCAGGCAATTCTGAAGACGCGCTTCGGAGGCCTCGTCAGTACACATCATAGCCAGTTTAATCATTTGCTCTACCCTCCGTTATTACCTGTCATTAACATTTCCCAATTGTGACGAATAAATGTAATACAGTCTAATACAGTATGGTACGGTAGGACACCTAGCAACAGTCTTGCATGATTGTCAAGATTTTTTTCCATTATTACTTACAGTACTGTTTCGTACTATAGTTTAGCCTAAAAAGAATAATTCCCTTCTTGATGATGATTGATTTATGTTTGATGTGTCTACGATATACTTGATATAATTAGTTTTTTATGTTTCAAGATTATTTCTTCTGAAGCCGAATTGTACTTTTTATCAATCTGTTATATGATGGTGGCAAATTATTACTTCGGCAATTAAAAGTTTATAATTAATTACCTTACGTGCCTGGCATGACCCCCGCTGGTGGGGGATTGAGATGCTTTTTAATATAGGGCGTGCCGTGTGACCGTCCGGTTATTTGCCAAACGCGCCGTTTCGGACTGCTCGGGGAGCAGTCCCTACATTTACCACTTCGGCGCTTCGCGCCACCTCCGCCTAACCTGATAACTAACCACCTGAAGGTGGCGCGAGCGGAGGACAAATCTCGATAGTCTGGAAATGAGGCAGTAACAATGTCGCAATACCCGCAGCACATGAAAATGTCCGAGTTGAGCGCCCGCGTAAAAATACCCGTGGATACAATACGCAACTATGCGCGGAAAGGGCTTCTGCCCAAACCGATCAAAACAGGGAAGACCATGGCCTACTATACGGTCGAGCATATCGACCGGCTTAAAAATATTCGTGCCCTGCAGATAAAAGGCCATTCACTTGATGAAATAAAGAACAGCGTGAATCAAACATCAAACGACACTCATTCCAACCTCCAGCCAGGCGCGCTTTATACGAGCAAACGCACTGCCATCATTAAAGCGGCAGTCGAGCTCTTTCAAGAAAAGGGCTATCAAACCACAAATATCGATGACATCGTCGCCCGCGCAGGCATCGGGAAGAGCACCTTCTATCAGTATTTCAGAAGTATGGAATATCTGTTCTTTGAATGCAGCCGGCATACATTCTTCGACTTCACAAAAAATTATTTCTCTGTCCGCGAAGACGACGACGGATTGTCGCGTCTGTGGCGCCGTGGACATACCTTCATGCGCACCCACCGCTATATGATCGATATGTTTAATCTCGTGCGGGGCGCCTTTATGAAAGACAGCAACCGCATACGGAAAACACTCGAAGAAGACATCATGCATGATTTCATACAGGCCATAGAAGCTGATCTTGTTGCTGCATCCAAAAAGGAAAATATTCATTTCAGCGATCTTCACCTCCTTGCCTATCTGTTCATGGGCGCGACAGAGTATGTTTATTATTATTTTAAAATTCACCCGGATGCCGGCATCGATAATATCTACATGAAAAGCTGGGATTTCGTTTTCAATGTCAACGGTCACTATACCGGACCGGAAGTAGGGGAGCTCATGAACTATCCCGCGGCAATCGCAGCCTGCAGCGAAAAGTTAATTAAAAGCGAGCTGAAAGAAGAAGAGCTCATGAAGATATCCGAGCTTTCCAGGAGATCCGGCATCCCTGTCTCGACGATAAGATATTACATCCTCGAAGGGCTCCTTCCCGAGGCAATGAAAACCGGGAAAACCCGCGCTTACTATTGTAGCGCCCATCTGAAAGCGCTGGACCTTATCAGGCGCAAACAGGTCGATGAAAAAAAACAGCTGAATCGGATCAGGGAAGAAATCGAGCAAGTAGTTTCCTTACCCGAAAACCGGGTGAGGCAAACTGTCCTGCAATCCGACAAACTCGATGACATCCTTTCTATATCTACAGAGCTGTTTTTAAAAAAGGGATTTGTTGAAACCAGCACATCCGATATCGCGCATCAGGCAAAAATGAGCAAGGAGACGGTTTACAGGCATTTCAGGAACAAGGAGGAAATCCTCATGGCCTGCGCAGACCGGGCATTCCACAACCTGTATGATAACGTCCGGGCTGAGATCAGTGAAGAAAAAGACGCCGCGCTCAGGCTGATAAAACGGGGAAAAGTTTTTTTCTCTTTATACCCCCAGTGGATATCCATGATGAATCTTATGAGAAGCCTCTCCGTGGGCGACAATCCTTCATTCCGGACGAAATTCAATCAGCTCATCGGGCAAATGGTGAAACCGACGATCCGGGAAATTGAAAACCTGAAACAGCAAGGCCGCATCAGAAATGACATTGACAGCGATCTGGCCGGGTTCATCCTAATGGGAATGTGTGAATATGGAGCATGGCTGATTCAGCACGAGAATTATTCCGAAGTGACGATCATGGAAAGTCTAACCTCCATCCTGTACGAAGGCGTAATCGTCGGTTCATCCTGAAAGTCCCGCCTTTTTAGTCTATCCAGTGGACAAACCCTTCCCTTTCGTAGCGTTCAAAGGCTTTATTCAGTAACTGGGGATTCTTTTCCACTTCGTCAAAATACAGGTTTGCCGCATCAATCAAATCTTTACGAAAACTGCCGGCATCCAGAACCGTGTAACCAATGCAGCTTAATGTCAGGTGCCTCTCGGGTTCATCGAACGTAAGTTCATACATTTTATTTTTAATCGTAAACAAATGAACCAGGCCGTTTCGCAGACTGTCGTAAAGGCCCTTGGCGTTGTATCGGCCCCGGGGTCGAAAATACTCATTGATGAAGCCGACGTAGGCCTGCCTTGACATTCCGAGTTCCCTGTTTTCACCCCACCAGAATCCCGAGAGGTAGTCTATACAGCAGGACATGAAGACAAACCCAATCAGCATGTCATCCATTTTTAGGGGAAACTTTTTGATGGGGTCCAGAACAAGGTAATTGAAGTGCGGCCGGAAATCCTGAAACCACATTCGCTTCCCGTCAGGGTTGTTTAAATATTCAGGAGCACTTTTCATGATTATCTGATTATTATTTTAATTTTATTTCTTTAAATTTTTTCACAACAATTAATTCGTCATAACCATAAAATAATTACCACATATATGGCATTATACAAAGTTCTAAATGTAAATTACACGAATGCGGTACCCCGGGCAGCGAACCGGGGTTCTTTCAATGTTCATCTTCTTTTGTGTGGGGCGGACGTTATGCGGGATCCGAGCCGGATGGTATGCTTGAGCCAGGCGACTGAAAATTGATTTTAAAGGTAAAGGAACAACAGGTTGTCATTTTGATCAGGGTATCGTGCTGATCTGCACGTTTCCTGTTATGCTGGCAACCATGTTGGACATATAAATACTGCCGAGACTGTCGCCGGTTCCCGGCTTGGAGCCAAGCCGGATGGCGTCGATGGAAAAACGATCCACCTTCAATTCCATTCCGGTCATGGTCATGTTCAGGTTTTTTAGCCCCGTTCCATTCCCCGTAGTGCTGATATCCACTTTCATGGGGTCTGTGAACTTGGCGGAACCTTCAAACGCAATCCCACACAGGCTGAAATAGCCTGCTGTGGTATTGGTTCCGGGACCCAGGCCATCCTCGTCTCCGTAGGCCAGAGTTTCGATGGTCATATTCCAGTTGAGGCTGTCGATCTGAATCGACACGCCCGCCTGGCCGACAACACCGTTCATCTGTTCTTCGGAGAGGGAAGCCATCTCGGCTGTTCCCAGTTGAGGGATTATCATAAGTCCGATTGCCAGCAGTAACGTCATGACGATTTTTCTTATCTT
>PHBN01000334.1 GCA_002840635.1 Deltaproteobacteria bacterium HGW-Deltaproteobacteria-1 | reverse complement strand
CCGTGGTGCATGGCAATGTTATGAATCATTTCCATCATAACAACGGTCTTGCCGACGCCAGCTCCGCCGAACATTCCCATTTTACCGCCACGGGGGAAGGGAACCAGAAGATCAATGACTTTTACGCCTGTCTCCAGAACGTGAACGGATGTATCCTGCTCCATGAATGTCGGAGATAGACGGTGAATCGGCATCTGAGTCTCAGCATTAATAGGCCCAAGACCATCCACAGGACGACCGACAACGTTCTGAATTCTGCCGAGACATGATTTGCCGACGGGAACGGTAATCGGAGCGCCCGTATCTTTGCATTTCATACCGCGAACCAAACCATCGGTAACATCCATGGCGATACAGCGGACAACATTGTCGCCCAAATGCTGCGCTACTTCAACAACCAGGTTATCTTCATTGTCGTTGATCGCCGGGTTGGTAATTAAAATAGCGTTTAAAATGCTGGGAAGTTTCCCCTCTTCAAAAGCCACGTCAACAACTGGTCCAATAACCTGAACAATCTTTCCGATATTCATAACTATCTCCTTACAAATAGTCGCATTAATATATTTTACATGCGGTTTATTGCCGCAGGAAAATTAACCTTTCGACAGAGCTTCCGTACCGCCAACGATGTCCATCAACTCCGCAGTAATCGCCGCCTGTCTTGCTTTATTCATCTTAAGGGTCAAACTGCTGATCAGCTCTTCGCAGTTGCTTGTCGCGTTGTCCATTGCGGCCATCCGCGCGCCGTTTTCACCGGCTGATGTTTCCAGAAGAGCACGGTAAACCAAAACGTGAACGTACATCGGCAGCAATTTGTGCAGCAATATTTCATCCGAGGGTTCATATACATAATCAAGCCGCTTGTCAGATTCAACATCCGCATCCTGGCTGCCAATGGACGGCAAAGGAAACAACCGGACAACGGTCGGCTTTTGAACCGATACATTGACGAACTGATTATAGATTAAATAAAGTTCATCATATTCTTCTTTCATAAAAGGCGTAATAACTTCATCGGCAATGGAAACCGCGAGGGTCATGTCGAATTTACTCAAGACATCCGTCTTTTGCGCAATGACGTTGACCTTTTTTCGGAAAAAATCTCTACCTTTACGACCGACGTTGATGAGAGCGATCTCTTTCCCTTCCTTGTCTTTCTCCCGTATAAATCTTTCAGTCGCCTTAATCAGGTTTGTATTGAATCCGCCGCACAGTCCCCGGTCCGATGTCATGCAAATGACCCTGATTTTCTTGGGATCACGAACCGCCAGCAGAGGATGAGACATTTTTTCCACACGCAAAGCCAGACTATTCAGAACATCCATGAATTTTCCGGCGTAAGGCCTGAAATTTTCCATTTTCACCTGCGCCGATTTAAATTTCGACGCGGCAACCATGTTCATCGCACGCGTAATTTGCTTCGTCTTTTGAACGGCGCCAACTTTTCTTTTTATGTCTTTAAGCGAGGCCACTGAAGATTCTCCTCAACTGTTTAATTTAAACTGTAACCCTTCGGCCCTGTAATCAGAATTTCATCGCAAAATTCTGATTTAAATTCTTTTTTATCTATTCCGCCACAAAGACGGAATCGAATGACGTAAGTGCATCCTTCATCTTCTTTTCCAGCTCGGGAGAGATGATTTTTTTATCTTCGATTTCTTTCATAATATCAGGATGCTTGCTTTCGACATAACTCAGCAGCTGTTTTTCATAGACCTGTACTTTATCGACATCGATTTTATCAATAAAACCTCTCGTTCCTGCAAACAGAACGACAACTTCCTGCCCCAGAGACATCGGCTGGTATTGCGGTTGTTTCAGCAACTCAACCAGACGGACACCACGATCCAACTGCGCCTGCGTTGATTTGTCCAGATCGGAGCC
>PHBN01000333.1 GCA_002840635.1 Deltaproteobacteria bacterium HGW-Deltaproteobacteria-1 | reverse complement strand
GAAAAGCAATACCGGCATACTGATGGAGCATTTCATCCGCGGATTCAACCAGACACCGGATAACATGTGTGAAGTCGAATACCTGGTCAAATACAAAAATAATCTCAAAGCCCTGACGGAAAAATTCAACGCGTCGGATAACGTCATCATCGGCTTTCCCCTTTATGTAGACGCGATGCCGGGAAGCGTCAAGGCTTTCCTGGAGGTTTTGGCGCCTCTCAAAGACAGTAAGGACCTTCCCGCCCTTGGTTTTATGATCCAGTGCGGTTTTCCCGAAACAGCCCACCTTCGTTTTGTGGCCAGATACTGCGAAAAGTTCTCTCGCAGGATTGGTTGCCGCTTGCTGGGGTGCATCCTAAAAGGTGGTTGTGAAGGGCTTGATGTTCAGCCAACCTTCCTCACTGAAAAATATTTCAATTTATTTGGTATGCTCGGCGCAGATTTCGGGAAGACGGGGAAACTCGATGACGACATTTTAATAAAGCTTGCCAGACCGGAACACCTGAGCGCCCAGAATGTGGCCATGGTTATTCCTTTCATCAATCAGGCATTATGGGATGCCCAGATGGAGAAAAACAGTGTCCTGGATCTGAGCTTCGATAAACCGCTCATGCCTTGACTTTTGTCCCTGAAGGATTATTCATGATGCGTCATAAGATGCATTCTAAAGAGTATCGGCAATTCGTAAAACAAAATATTTTGTGGTTAGAAATATGAAAGTGAAAGGGAATGCCATGAGACGGGTTGTGACGATTTTCCTTGTATTCGTTGTTGTTCTTGCGGCCCCCGGTTGTAACAAAGAGACCGAACAGGATAACTACGAAGGCATCAAGGGTCTGCTGCTGGGATATTTTTTTCGATACCCGAAGATATCAGCCTATATCAACAATCTCACGATATCCGTTGAAAACTCATCAGCCAGGGCTGAATTTCAGACGGTTCTGACCAGTGGAGAAAAAACCGGTTCTATGGCCGATGTGATTCCAAATTCTCTGGGTGTTTGGGACTTCGATGTAACCCTGAAAAAAGAATCGAATGATTGGAAAGTCACCTCGGCTAAATGGGAAGAATCTGAAATCATGAAAACAGGGGAGCAATGACCGATGAAGTTGAACTTTCACAGGGGCAAGCAGTAGAGGAGATTTCTTCCAGACTAGATTTTTCAAAAGCACCAATAAAAGATCGGCAACGTAAAGTAATCGGAAATCAACAGTAACAAAGACCGGTATTTCAGGAGAGGAAAGATGAAACAGATGAGATGTTTTTCATGTATAGCAGTCGTAATTTTGCTTTTTATCTTTGCTGCAGCAGAGAGCATTTCCGGTGAGAAACTGCAGCTTGCCGATGGACTTTACGCAAAAATTGTTACTTCTAAAGGGGATATCCTGATCAGGCTGGAATTTGAGAGGGCACCCTTGACGGTCGCGAACTTTGTCGGTCTGGCCGAAGGCACCAAGAATTCCAACCGGGGCAAAGGTGTGCGCTTTTACGATGGACTGACCTTTCATCGTGTCATTGCGGATTTTATGATTCAGGGTGGTGATCCTGATGGAAACGGTACGGGTGGACCCGGTTATCATTTTCCAGATGAGATCGACCCAGCACTCAGGCATGATGTACCGGGCGTATTATCGATGGCGAACGCCGGCCCGAACACCAATGGAAGTCAATTTTTCATTACCCATGCAAAAACACCCTGGCTGGACGGTAAACATACCGTCTTTGGTCACGTCATACAAGGACAGAATGTTGTCAATGCCATCCGGCAAGGTGATACCATCCAAAAAATTAATATCATCAGGATGGGCGCCAGGGCCATCGCATTCAAAGCGGATCAGGATTCTTTTGACGCATTGCTTACAGAATACAGACGGGAAAAACGGTGAAGGGGCTCTGCCTGAACAGGCAAGTGACGGGGGCAGTTAAGTATTCAGTGCAGGCTGTACTGCTACCATTTATGATACCATCTTTCGCGGAGGATGGAATTAATCACTTATCAGACATTTGGACATGACGCGCATAGATAACCGCAGCTTCAACCCGGTTCCGGATTCCCGCCTTCTCGAATATGTTGCGGACATGCGTTTTAACGGTCTTCGTGCTTAGGAAAAGCTTATCGGCGATCTCTTCATTGGTCATACTCTCGCTGATCAGCGCCAGGATTTCCATCTCCCGCGGGGAAAGCACTTTCAACTTTTCAAAATTCAGGTGAGCCAGAGGTTTAAGGTGATCTTTTCTTCTGATGGCTTCCTTGATGAATTCTTCAAAAACCCGTGCAATCAGCACAGCGTCAAGCCAGATTTCTCCCTGGGCGACTGCGTGAATGCATTTAATAAGCATCTCATCGCCAAGCACCGTTCGGAAAAACCCTCTTACTCCCGCCTCGATCTCGGCCATCACGCTTTCCTCATTATAGCGTTCGCCGACAATGATAAATTTCGTGGAGCAGACTTATATCTTTCTCCTCGCGCAGGCGACCTGCAAGACGTTGCAGATACCCTTCATTACGAGTGATTACGGTCAGCTTGATCTTCTTCATCTTTCCCTCCCGGTGATCTTCACATTGCCGTTCCAGTGTTTCTGAAGTCGGTTTCGGAGAAAACGCTAATCCTTAATGACCTTGTTATAGTCATTTTACCACAAGTTGCGTTAGAGTTTGGTATTTTTATTTAAATTTTCAGAACTGATTATGATTAGATCAGTATAATGCTTTCGGTTATAAAGCAAGCAGCAACAACTGGTTCGTATCAACCCCAGCGAATAATATTGGAATATGCAGTCCGGATTTGAGAGATTCGAAAATCTTGCTGTTTAAAAGGCGATGTTTAAGCCAACCTCTTTACAGAATCCACAATAATTAGCCGTGGAGAGCTTCCCTACCTGTTTTTTCAATAATGCTGTACTTATATTCTTACTGTACTGTGGTTTTTCATGTTTTTGCTTTTTATTGACATTTCAATACGATGCGTATAGAAAACTACATAAAATGAATTTCCGATCGCAATTACTGGAAAAAAAGGAGTCGTCCTATGAGATCATATGTTGTTATTTCCACCATGGGGTCGGATCGCCCCGGCCTGGCCAAAGAAATTGCTGAATTTTTTACCGCGCGGGGCATCAATATCGAGCGGTCCCGCGGTTGTGTGCTGGGCAATGAATTCGGCATGATCATTCTCACATCGGGAAAAACGGACGACATCGAGCGCCTGATTAAAGACCTGGACAGCCTGCGCGAAAAAACAAAACTGGAAATCTTCGTTCGCAAGACCAAGGCACCCAGCCATCGCGACGTCTTGCCGTCGATCCCTTACAAACTTATCGCCACTTCCATTGACCATCCTGGGATCATCCATCAAATCTGCAAGTCACTCCAGCTGCGAGGCGTCAGCATTGAAGACATATCCACCAATGTGGATAACAATCCTTTCACGGGAGCGAATGTATTTCATATGGTCTGCTACTTTTCTTTGCCGCCTGCTGTTAAAATTATCGACCTGAAGAACGATTTCAACCGCATCAGCGACGAATACAACATCGATATCCGGTTTGACGCCGTGATCAGTAAATAACTCTATGAGAAAAACGAAAGAACACAGCCCGGAGAACAATCTGCGACACATAGTTGACATTGCCTCAAAGCTCGGATTGACGGAAGATGATCTGGAATTGTACGGCCGTTACAAAGCCAAAATAAGGCTGGAGGTAACCGGGAGATTTACACGAAGGAACAACTCATCTTTGATTCTGGTCTCGGCCATGACACCGACCCCGGCCGGGGAAGGGAAAACAACCGTGTCCATAGGGCTTGCGCAGGCTCTGGCGAAAATAGGCAAGTCCACCATCGCGGCCCTGCGGGAGCCATCCCTCGGGCCTGTTTTCGGCATCAAAGGCGGGGCGACGGGCGGCGGACTTTCCCGCGTTCATCCTGTCGATGACATTAATCTCCATTTCACAAACGATTTTCCAGCGGTGGAAAGCGCGCACAACCTGCTTTCCGCCATCATCGATAATTCCATCTTTCACGGCAATCCTTTAAATATCGATCCACGCAAAATCACCTGGCGCAGGGTCATAGACATGAACGACCGCTCGCTTCGGGATATC
>PHBN01000033.1 GCA_002840635.1 Deltaproteobacteria bacterium HGW-Deltaproteobacteria-1 | reverse complement strand
CGGTTTATCCAAGTTTATCCCTCGCAGTTTATCCAATAAACTCTCCAGGTTGCTTACCCGCCAGCTTTCCGATTTTGTTCCCGCAAGGCTTGCGTCTCTGTTCAGCCGTCAAAAATCGAACTAGCGCTGACCATACCCATGCAGAAATACATTCGAAAAGTGTTCATGAATGCTTTTCTAAAAAGACTTGGTATCAGAAATAGCAATTGGATGCGGCAATTGAATATTATGATATACATCATAGAATGATATAGTGATTTCTAGCTGGTTCAAGCTTGCAACTTGAACCGAAACATTCTGAAGCAATCAGCATGATTGCTCCAGCGGAAGATTAACGATTACTGTCGTATTAACATTTCAGGAAGACCCTTATCAGATAACCTGTTTGATACAAGTCCTCTTCCTGTTCCTGTGGGGCGGGAAATCCATAGGGCGAGCTTTGATTGTCATTCAATATATCTTCGGAAACAAGCCACGAGGAAAGATGCGAAAAGGAAAGCGTGGGTCTGTCTTCTGTTTTTACGTCGGCTATTTGGATTTCAGGAGTTGATGGTTTCATGGAGTTATAAGCTGTCCATCTGGTTCAACTCTAGCTGGTTCAAGCTTGCAGCTTGAACCGAAACATTCTTAAGCAATCAGCATGATTGCCCCAGCGGGAAAATACTTATTCTGTCAACTTAAAAACTTAAGGGCGTCCCCCTTGGTCGCCAATTGATATTTTTAAGTACGTCCTCTAATGTTTCCAGAACACACGGCCGCTACCTCCGACTAATCCTGTAGCAACTTGCGATCGGACTAATAAATTACCATTTCGGTCATAAATTGATAAAAAATATGTGTATTCGCTTATAGGGTGACTAAACAAAGTAAAAAATATTTCTCTAGGTCCGTACAATATTTTATCTTTCATTTCAAGAATTGCAAGATACGCAGCGTCGGGTGACCATGCAATACTGCCAATAGTTAAATACTCATCATGATTGTTTGTTTGCAATAATATTTCTTTTTTATCACATCGAATCAATACAAAATCTGTTGGAATATAATTTATACTGGATTTCTTTGGTGATACGGATATCGCAATAAGCGTTTTATCGCTGTTATAACTATATGGCCCATGATAAACATAATTTTTTATGTTCGGTAATCCTTTAGGGGCCTCGTCGGGAATGTCAATGTGGAAAGGTTCTGGTTTTATCCATTGGGGTGGGCATGACCAAACTTCCTTCAATAGTAGCTCACCTTTATTGATTTCATACTTCCAGCATTTGCCTACATCGGGTCCGGCAAATTCCATTCCAATAACACCTGAAAGCGACAAAAACTTATTCTTTGCTTTATCATCTAAGGCAAACTGAGGCATACTACTACATGAAATCATCAAGACAGAGATAGAAATGATTAACACAGAATCAATCAATTTTCGCATACACATGGGCATTTCTCTAGCTGGTTCAAGCTTGCAGCTTGAACCGAAACATTCTGAAGCAATCAGTACGATTGCTCCAGCGGAAGACACTATTTCTCGTCATTTATCCTCATTTCTCTCGTTAGGTGTCATTTTCCATCTACCATCTTCCTTTACCCACGCATTAATACTATTTGTAGAAGTATTATTATTAAAAAAAATCTCAGTTTCGACTAAAGTTAATTTATCTTGTCGCGTTACATTAATTATTTTTATTGCTTTTAATCCGTTATTACGTTTTGCGTCATCTAAACAGTTTTTTACAAGAGCGTTAAGCCCACCGAAAGAATTAAACAATTGAGAAGATTGCCCTGATTTTGTCAACCAGTCTTCCGGTTGCATGTCCTTACCTGTATATGCATTTTTCAAAAATTCTTTTGCGCGTTCAGACGGATTATCCATGCAGCCAAAACACAAAACAAATAAGAGAGTAAATGGGATTTTTAATGATATTTTATTCATTTACATTCTCCCTTTAAAATAGTCGATTGCATCTTGGCGAAATATTTCTGAATCTATTTCAGTTCCGGGCCTTGGTGGTTGAAGATAAATTCTCCCACCGCTGGAATGCTTTATACTTTATATGATCAATCAATATAATTTACTTTTATAACTGAATCACCGTTAGTCTCAAAGATAAAGTCACCAATCTTGAAGTTGTTCCCTTCAACACCGACAATCACACCGTGTTGCTCAAGCCCCTTAGAGAGATTAGTAACGCTAGCTTTATTTTTACCCAACCAATCATTGCGAACAATAGAAAGCGCAAGATTGCTTCTCTCACGAAGGCGTACTACTTCCGACCTTGAATCCTCCAATGCAGCGCCCCCATTGAGGAGAAGTACCAATAAATAGAGACCTGCTAGAAGTGATAGCCCGAAAAGAATCCATGGAATTATCTTCATTATTTTAACCCCGCTCCCAGCGCATCGCTGGCAAATGTAGTACATGTGTTAAAATTTAACGGACTCCAGCTATATGGCGCTCGGTTGGGATCGTTCATACGCTGCTCTGCAAACTTATTTATTTTATCCGCATCCGCGGTATCATCACAGTTAGTCTTTGCCTCTGTTCCATTACCTATTTTGTTTAGAGCATTCTGCAGTTTTGCCCATGATTCTGGTGTTGGTTTTCCATCAGGCCCCAACTCTAAATCAGGTATCCCACGCCGACGCACATTACCATAATTGCTATCATATCTACCATATTCATAGTATCTTGTCTTACCTTTGTCATTATAAGAAAGAATACCAGCATGTGTTAAAGGAACCTTTGCACTCGTTCCTGGAATAGCAATTGGGTATCCGGGGTAACTTACATAGCATCCAGCCAATCCAGCCGGGTCAATCCAATTCACCGGATTATTCCCCACATACGCATAAAGGTTAGCATCCCCGCCAGCAAATGAGATCGGATCTCTAGTAATAAACCTCCCCGCCCGCTGATCATAATACCTAGCCCGGTAATAGTAAAGAGCGGTTTCGGTGTCATATTCCCTTGCCGTGTAAAGGTAAGGCTGTGTGACACTTCCGGATTGGCTGAATCTGCCAAAGGGGTCGTAACGATAAAGTTGAACGGCTTTGCCGGTTGCATTGCTCAATGCAACAATGCTGCCTAATCCGTCGGCATGGTAGTAATAATTCGTTGAACCTTGCTTGACAGCCAGCGGTTCATCAATACCGGGGCCGTGCGTGTATCGGGCCTTGATATTGTCCAATCCGTCATATTCCATGACAATGTCTTCATTGTCGTAAACATACTTTGTGATTGCCCCGTTGACATTCTTTTCAATTCTTCTTCCGAAAGGATCATAGGTATACGTAAACACGTTACCGTTTCTGGTTACCTTGGTCAGTCTGTTTTCATCATCGTACGTGTAATAGGAGATGGAACCGTTTTCCGTAGACTTGATTCGATTGCCGTTTAAGTCATATTGGTAAGTGACTCCCGTGCTGCGAATCAACTGTTCGTTTCCGGCATTATAGCTCTGGACGTCCGATGCAAACGGGCCGGTCAGCCTGTTTCCGACACCATCGTAGGTATAGGTTTCTCCCCCTGAGTTGTTGGTGTATGTCAGGCGGCTGATGTTATCATAGACATAACTATCGGCAGTATAGGTATCTGTCCTGTTGGAACGGTTGTTGATCGGATCATAAGTGTAATTGATCTGGGCAAGGGTTTTGGTTCCTTTATAGTGTCTGATCTGGGTCAGGTTATTGCTGTTGTCATAAACATAGACTGCAATCGAGCCATTGGGATAGTAAAGCGCGCTGCGCCGGCCGGCATCGTCATAGGCAAAGGCGTACGTACCGGAAGAGTTGCTGATATTTAACACCCTGTTAGAATTGTCATAAGCGTAGGTCGTGGTCGCGCCGTCGGGCGCGGTCATGGCTGTACGGTTGCCTGCGGCATCGTATTGATACGTTATGCTGCGCGTGTTGCTGTCGGTGACACCCGTCAGGCGGTTGTTGGCGTTATAGCCGAAGTTATAGGCGATCCAGGCGTTGGATGCGTTCGTCAGGTTGCCGTTTGCATCATACGAGAAGTTGTTCACGGTATTGTCGGGATAACGCCGCTCGGTGAGCCTGCCTGCCGCATCGTACGTGTAGTAAATGGTCCTGCCGTCGGGTTTGGTTTTAGACGTCATCCGGCCGTTAGCGTCATAGGCATAATAGGTATGCCTTCCCTGCGGGTCGGTTTCCTGAGTCAGCCTGCCCGCCGCGTCATAAGTATAGGCGGTGGTGTGATTGAGTGCGTCGGTAAGCGACGAGATCTTTTCGGCTCCGCCGCAGCCGCTGCCGCAACTGGCCGGGCCGTAGGTCATCTGGGTGATTTTGTCCAGGGCGTCGGTCATCTGCGTGACATTGCCCCGGTAGTTATAGGCGTAAGTTGTGGGATTGCCCTTGGCGTCGGTTGTCGTCAGGATATTGCCCTGATAGTCATGGGTATAATATGTACGGTATCCCCGGGGATCGGTGACCTGCGTCATCTGATTTAAGGCATTATAGGCATAAGTTGTGGTGTGGCCCAGCGGATCGGTGGCGGTGAGCCGGTTGCCGACGGTATCATAGGTGAAGGTGGTCACTTTGCCCCGCTGGTCGGTGACAGAGGTCAGGTTGTTGTAGCCGTCATAGGCAAAGGATGTGATTTTCCCTCTGGCGTCGGTAATGGATGTAACGTTGCCCTTGGCATCATAGGCATAGGTGGTAGCCGCGCCTGCGGGATCGACAATGGTCACCGGGTTACCCTTGGAATCATACGTGTAGGTGGTAATGCCCCCTTTCGGGTCGGTCATGGTACTAACGAGGTTGAGGCTGTTGTATGTGTACCGGGTGACATTCCCCAGCGGGTCTGTCATGGAGGTCTTGTTGCCGTTTGCGTCATATGTATAGCTGGTGGTCGAACCATCCGGTGCGAGAGTTGTCGTCAGGTTGCGTTTCGCATCATAGATGTACCGGGTGGTGTTGCCCAGGGGATCGGTGGCCTGGGTCTTGACGGTATAGGTCGGATCGTACTTATAGGTCCAGAGACTTCCGTCCTTTTCGGTAAAGGCGGTCTCGCCGGAGGCGGTGTAGCTCATGGAACGGGTCAGGCCTTCCGGATCGGTCGAAGACAGGATCTTCCCGCCGGCGTCGTAGGTGTAGGTAACGGCCCTGTTGGCCGGGTCCCTCTTGCTGAGCATTCTGCCGTTTGCGTCATAGGTGAATGTCCAGGCATTGCCCAGCGGATCAGCAATGTAGGTTAAAAGGTTATTGGTATAGCCGAGCGTATAGGTTCTGCCGCCCGGATCGGTAATGTAGTTGATGTATCCGTTGGAAGACGTAAGGGTGGTTGTTCTGCCGTTGGGGTCGGTAATGGTGGCCAGATACCCCCCGCTGTAGGTCAGGGTCGTGGTGTTGCCGTTCTTATCCACGATGGAGGTGAGCTGGCCTGCGCTGTTGTAATAATAAACCGTCCTGCTCTTGGTGGTACGGCCAAAGGTGCCATTCGTGTACTTGATGATGGTGGAGGTGTCGCCGCTGATGGCATCCGGATAATAAACACCGCCGGAGAGATGATAATAAATAACATTGCCGTCTTCAGTTCTAAGGATGATGGTTGCGTTGCCGCTCAGCGCTGTTAGATTCTGATTATACTGATGCGTCCATTTGCCGCCCAGCGTGCCTGCAATGGTATCGATGCTGTTATACGATAAAGTCAGAATGCCGACATCCTGCGAATGATACAGGTTGCCGCTCTTGAGGTTGGCGGAGGAATTTGCGGGTGCTACAGTGCAGGAGTTGCCGGTGTCGTTGGTGCCTTTGCCAGCATCGCTGCTAAGCAATTGCGCCGGACAACATCCTGCCGCTTTCATGGTCTCTGTTCTTGTATCATTATAGCCCGGAGGAAGATAATGAGTAGATGGTACCAGTCCAGCATTATACGCAGAACTACAATTCACACCATAAATATCTACACACCAATTTTCTACCCAAGCATAAGCATCTGTACAGTCATTAAATGAGCCACCTGACACACCTGCAAGAGTCCTCTGTATAGGCCCCCAACGAAGCATCCCATCACATCTGTAACTACTTTGATAGAAGTAATAATACGCATCATAGGCTCGTGTGTGCGGGGGAATTAAATGACAATGTTCCCAATAAGGTTCATTATATAAAACCGCCTCATCATTATATATATTTTGGTTAATGGCTATCTGTATGCATTTCGTTGCCCCATTGGAATCCGTTACACAGATATTAGCGTTACTTGTGCAGTTCGAGTTGCTTAACGGCGCAGTAAATGTAACTGAAGCGCCCGAGCCGTTAATACTCCCTCCACCACTGGCTATGGCCCAGCTATACCCGCCGCTGCCGCCTGATGCGGTGAGCGTCTGATACGTGTTGACGGACATCTGGTTGGATCCGATAATGGTCAGTTGCGCCTGCGCGGCATTGGTAAATATCAGGTTGATCAAAAGGCTGAAGATTGCGACAAAAGATAAGACAAAAAAGCGTTCCCGGCACGTCATAACAGTATCCCCCGAACATATGAAATTTTATTATTTATATGCTGAATACTTATGTCTGCTGCTTATACGGCTTTGTGTTTCTGGAAATATTGTTTTGAGATTGTGCCCGTTATTATTCTTTTTTCTGATATTTTGCAAATATTATTTTTAAGGTTGCGTTATTTAAGTATCAAACATTGTTATACAAAGCAGACACGTTCGCAAATACGATATGAATAATTGGTTGACAGGTTTTTCAGGGAGAACGGGAACTTTAGTAAACCTGAATAACGCTTTTGCGTTTGCATGATCCGCTTTGTTTCCTGAATCTTATGGATGCGGCAATTGAATATTATGATATACATCAAAGAATGATATAGTGATTTCATAACGTCTTTTAATGGAGAAGATTTAAATGCCGATCCATATAATTCCCGTCAATAAACTCAGTGCCAAGGCCCTGCAGGGAGTCATCGAGGAATTCATTTCCAGAAACGGAACTGATTACGGCGCAATGGAGGTGTCCCTGGAAACAAGCATCAGGCAGGTTAAAGCCAAACTTGAAGGCGGATCGGCGGTTTTGATATTTGATGATGAAACTGAAACCACCAATATATTTCTGTCGGATGATCCTGTTTTGAAAAAGATGGATGCAGTGCCCGAGGTAATCAAGTAATAAAATATCTTAAATGAGAGAAGTGATCTGTGCAAAGAGTCGTATTTCTGGTTGACATGAATGCCTTTTTCATAAGCTGTGAAATGAGCAGAAACGATTCCCTTGTTGGGGTTCCGGCTGCTGTTGCCGGCGATCCGAAGAAGCGCTCGGGCATTATTCTCGCCGCGAACTACGAGGCAAGATCATACGGCGTCAAGACCACCATGGTCCTTCATCAGGCCTTGAAGCTCTGTCCCGAACTTATTATGGTCCCGCCGGACCATCATTTCTATCAGCAGAAATCGGAAGAAGTCATGGCCCTGCTGTCGAACTATACTCCAGTCCTGGAACAAAACAGTGTTGATGAGGCCTGGCTTGATATGACCGGTACGGAGGGGCTATTCGGCAACCCCCTGAAGTCCGCAAAGCGCATCATGGATGAAATCAAGGACCGGCTGGGGCTTCCGTGCTCCATCGGAATCGCCGAAAACAAATTCCTTTCAAAAATGGCCGCCGAGATGAAAAAGCCCCTCGGCATCACGGAACTGTGGAAGCGAGATATTCCGGTTAAGCTCTGGCCGCTGCCGGTAAAAGAAATGTATGGCGTCGGCGCTAAAACTGCTGAAAGGTTGGAACGAATAGGGATAAAGACGATAGGCGATCTGGCAAAGTCCGATGTGAATCTCATTATCAAAACTTTCGGGAAGGGCGGGAATGAAATCCATCTGCATGCCAACGGAATGGACGATTCCCCTGTTCTGGCTCGCGAGGATGATGACATGAAGTCCATCGGGCGCTCAACGACATTGCCGGAAGACGTATCCGAGGTTGAGAAAGCAAAGCTGGTTCTGATGGAGCTTGCCGATGATGTCGGCATGACTGCAAGAAGGCATGACAAAAAAGGCCGCACGGTTCATATCACCCTTAAATATTCCGATTTCCGGGTGGTCACGAAACAGGCAACCATACCGGCGACCTTTACCACCATGGAAATATACCAGGCCGGCTGCAGCCTGCTTGAACAAAATTGGAATAAGTACCATCCGGTAAGATTGATCGGAATAAGCCTCTCGGGGTTTCATGAAGACGGCTGTTTGAACCAGCCGTCTCTTTTTGACCAAATGGAAAGCAATTCCGCAAAAGATAAAAGCAGACAGATTGACGAGGTCATGGACAAAATAAGAAACAGGCACGGAACCGAAACAATAACATTCGCCACACTGGTCAAGAAAGAAAAAGGTAGTAAGTGATCATCTACATCTGATAATGCTTACATTGCCAAGCTATTCGTATCGTATATAAATCATTTTTAAGCATATTGTTTAAATTTAAGGGGAACTATGGTTTGACATCCTATGTTTGTACTTTCAATGTCGCGTGATCGTGAGCTAGAATCAGATACATGACCGGAACGACAAATAAAGTGAACAGCGTGCCGATAGCGATACCGGTGGTGATAACCAGGCCCATGTTGTAGCGGCCCGCCGCGCCGGCGCCGTCGGCAAACACCAGTGGCATGACCCCCAGCACCATGGCCGCCGTGGTCATCAGAATCGGCCGCAGGCGGGTAGCTGCCGCCTGTTCGATAGCTTCGCGCTTTGCTTTCCCTTCGCGCTGCAGATCATTGGCAAACTGCACAATCAGAATACCGTGTTTGCTGATCAGCCCGATCAGCGTTACCAAACCCACCTCCGTATAAATATTCAGACTGGCATCCCCGACACCGAGGCTGATGAATATTAACGCCCCGCAGATGGACATGGGTACCGAGACGAGCACGATGATCGGGTCGCGGAAGCTTTCAAACAAAGCGGCCAGACACAGAAAAATGATAATCATCGCGAAGGCAAAGGTAATCAGCAGCGCACTGGATTCCTTGATGTACTGCCGCGACTCTCCACTGTAATCAATGCTGTAACCTTCGGGCAACACTTTGGCGGCAATGGTCTTGAGGTTCTCCAGTCCCTCCCCCAGCGTAATGCCGGGACTGAGGATGCCGGATATCGTGGAGGAGTTGAGTTGCTGGAAATGATTGATGGATACGGGCACCGCCGCGGTTTCGATCGTGGCGAAGGTGGAAATTGGAATGGATTCGCCACTGGCGGTCCTGGCCTGATAGTTCATCAGCTGGTCCGCCGTGAGTCTTTCACTTTGTTTGACCTGCGGGATAACCTTATACGAACGGCCCGATATGCTG
>PHBN01000032.1 GCA_002840635.1 Deltaproteobacteria bacterium HGW-Deltaproteobacteria-1 | reverse complement strand
ACCGGGCATCGCCACGTATGCCGATATCAACCGCTGCCATATTTGCGTTCCCAACCCGCAAAACCTGACAACAAATTCCCACCTCATTTCCGCCGGCGGCGCAATCACCGCCGCGCAAAAAGTATTGAGCGGCGAAGTCGACAACGCCTTTGCACTGGTGAGACCGCCAGGCCACCATTCCATGCTGGTCGCCCACGGTGCGCGCGGTTTCTGTAACATAAACATTGAAGCCGTGATGATCGAGTATATCCGGCATACGTTCGGCATCAGGCGGATTGCCGTAGTAGACACAGATTGCCATCACGGTGACGGGACGCAGGATATCTACTGGAACGATCCGGATGTCCTGTGCATCTCGATGCATCAGGACGGTCGAACGCTTTACCCCGGGACAGGATTCATCGATGATTTCGGCGGCCCCAATGCGCTGGGCGCGACCATTAACATTCCCCTGCCTCCGCGTACATCCGACGAGGGTTTCCTGTTCGTACTTGACAATGCCATTCTTCCGATGCTGGATGAATTCAAGCCGGAAATCATCATTAACTCGGCAGGACAGGACAATCACTACAGTGACCCGATCACGAATATGAATTTCAGCGCCCAGGGCTACGCGCTGTTAAATGAAAGACTCTCTCCTGATATTGCCGTTTTGGAAGGAGGATACTCCATTGAAAAAGCACTCCCCTATGTCAATGTCGGTATCATCCTCGCCATGGCCGGACTGGACTATAGCCAGGTGCGGGAACCGGATTACGACGCCCAGCAAATCCGGCAATCACCGGAAGTCACCAGGCTCATTGAAAATGAAGTGAAGAATCTGATGACCCTATGGAGGAAAAAGAAAAACTTGAAAAAACAGATCACCGGATCCGCCGCGTATATACGCCGCGAAAAAAATATTTATTACGACACCGATGATATTACAGAGAGACAGATCGAAACTGTCCGTGTATGCAATGACTGCGGCGGGGTGGTCATGATCGAATCGGCGGCGGACACCGGCAAAAAGATCTACGCCGTGATCCTGCCCAATTACTGCTGTCCGGAATGCCGCGAAAGCGGGGAGGCTTTTTTCAACCGTGTCAATGGATCACAATATAACCATATTTACTTTCAGGACCGGCAAAAAGACGTCTTCATCGTGAAATGAACCCCATGGATACTCCAGATAAAGAACTGCAGGATCTGATTACCCTGATTCGAAAACTGCGTGCTCCGGACGGCTGCCCCTGGGACCGGAAGCAGACCAGGCAGGACATAGGCAAATATCTTTTGGACGAAGCCTACGAAGTACTCGACGCGCTTGCCGAAGACAATCCCCGCCATCTTCAGGAGGAACTGGGTGATCTGTTGTTCCAGATCCTGTTTATTTCTGAAATCGCGTCCGAAGCCGGCGATTTTTCGCTGGCTGATGTCATGATGGACATTCAGGCGAAAATGATTCGCCGGCACCCGCACGTGTTCGGCGATGTCAAGGTCCGTTCCGTAAGGGAAGTAAAAGAAAACTGGCAGGAAATCAAAAAGGGGGAACGCAGCGGCGCGGCCGCGGAAAATCATCCTTTGGAAGGAACTCCGCGCTCTATGCCCGCATTGAAACGGGCTCAGAAGATAACAGCGGCAGCAGCCCGGCACGGCTTCGACTGGCAGAACACGGACGATGTCCTGAACAAGCTGCAGGAAGAGCTTACAGAACTGGATGCAGCGCGAAAAAGCGGCAATACTGAACTGATTGAAGAAGAAACTGGCGACATCTTTTTCACCCTGGTAAATTTAAGCCGCTTTCTTTCCATAGACGCGGAAAACGCGCTCACCGGCTCCATTGATAAATTTCTCCGGCGCTTCGCCTACATCAATCAGCGGCTCTTGGCAGACGGCAAATCGATTGACAAAGCTTCGCTTGCCGAAATGGACAAACTCTGGGACGAAGCGAAAGAAAAGAGGATTTGATCCCTTGGATTACTTTCTTTGTGTAATGGGCATGGTTTTTATCGTGGAAGGACTTCCCTATCTGGTTTTCCCCGAAAAATTGAAACCCTACCTGATCAAAATCACAACGCTGCCTGATTCCACATTACGGATGATAGGCATTTCCACTGTCATCTTCGGGCTTATTCTGCTTTATTTCGGACGCCGCTGACGGTTTTGATTGACATCCCTATCTTATTCTGATTACTTTAATAAAATTATCATTTTTTGCCGGAAAAAAACCATGAAGTTGGAAGATTTTTCATATTTTCTGCCCGATGATCTCATTGCGCAGCACCCGCGGCCGCAGAGAGATGCTTCCCGCATGATGATGCTTCACCGCCGGGACAAGACCATCGAGGATCGCCAATTTTCTTCCCTGCCTGACTGTTTGCAAAAAGGCGACGTCATGGTCATCAATAACTCCCGCGTCATTCCCGCCAGGATTTACGGCAAAAAATCCACAGGGGCCATTCTCGAAATACTGCTGCTCACCCGCAAAGAGAAAAAAGATGGTTCCGAAGTGTGGGAAGTGCTGGCACGTCCCGGAAAAAGGATCAACGAAAACGACGTGATTGATCTTGGCCATTCCTGTGAAGCCACGGTTGTGGCCAGAGAGTCGGACAAGAAATGGCTGATGGCGTTTAACGCTCAGGATGGTTTTGAAAACTACCTTGAACGTTTTGGACGTGCGCCCCTTCCTCCCTACATCAAGCGGAAAAAGAGCACCGCGCCGGACAATGGCAGCGACCGGGAACGCTACCAGACCATCTACGCAAAAACGGCCGGCTCTATCGCCGCGCCAACCGCCGGCCTGCATTTTTCGGCGGAAGTCCTGGATGCACTGAAGTCCAAAGGCATCGGGGTTGCAGCCATAACGCTGCATGTCGGGATCGGCACCTTTTGGCCCATAGAAACGGAAAGTGTCGAAAATCACATCATGCAGACGGAATATTTCGAAATCACAGGTGAAGCGGCGGAAAAAATCAATAACGCCAAGCGGGTCATTGCCGTGGGCACAACATCAACAAGAACCCTGGAGAGCGTGGCGGATAAAAACGGGTACATTGCGCCGCAATCAGGCGAAACCAGCCTTTTTATCTACCCGGGTTACTCTTTTAAAAGAGTGAACGGCCTGCTGACCAACTTTCATCTGCCCCGATCATCCTTATTCCTGCTGGTCTCAGCTTTCGCAGGCACCGATTTTGTAAAGACAGCCTATGCCCGGGCTGTTGAAAACCGTTATTTATTTTACAGTTACGGCGACTGTATGCTGATTTTATAGGACCGCTCCATGCCTTTTTCATTTGAACTGATAAAGAAAGACCCCTGTACCGGGGCACGTCTCGGGAAAATGGTCACCCCTCACGGGCCAATCGACACTCCCGCGTTTATGCCTGTGGGCACGCAGGGAACCGTCAAATCGATGCGCCCCGAAGACATCGAAAAGTGCGGTGCTCAAATCATCCTGGGCAACACGTATCATCTATACCTGCGTCCCGGTCATGAAACCGTTCGCAAACTGGGAGGACTGCATACCTTTATGAACTGGCCGGGTCCGATTCTCACGGACAGCGGCGGATTCCAGGTTTATTCCCTAAGCGCACTGCGGAAAATTGGACCGGACGGCGTGATGTTTCAATCACATATCGACGGCTCCAGACATTTCCTGAATCCGCAAAAAGCCATTGAAATTCAGGAAGCGCTGGGCTCAGATATTATGATGTGCCTCGACGAATGCACGCCCTACCCCGCAACGCTGCAGCAAACGAGGGATTCCATGGCCTTAAGCGTGAAGTGGGCAAAACAATGCAAAGAGGCGAGAACCACTCCCGATCAGGCGCTTTTCGGCATTATCCAGGGTGGCACCTACATGGATCTTCGCCGTCAGGCCTTGGAACAAACCGTCCCCATCGGTTTTGACGGATACGCGTTGGGCGGCGTCAGCGTCGGAGAACCCAAAGAAATCATGTATGCCATTACCGACGAAATCACGCCTCTGCTTCCTTCCGACAAGCCCCGCTACCTGATGGGCGTCGGGATGCCGGCCGACATTGTTTACGCCGTTTCCTGCGGCATTGACATGTTTGACTGCGTCATCCCCACACGATCGGCCCGACACGGATTATTGTTTACAAATTCCGAAAAGATTGTTATAAAAAACGCCCGCTGGCGGGAAGATGAACACCCGCTCGATGAAACATGCGATTGCTATACCTGTAAAAATTACTCCAGGGGTTATTTAAGGCACCTTTATGTTGCCGGTGAGATACTGGCTATGATACTGAATACTATTCATAATATCCGCCATTATATGCTCCTGATGGATAAAATACGGACGGCCATAAGCGAAAACCGTTTCTTGGAATTTAAAAAAGATTTTTTTAACAAAATGAGATGACATTATAAAATTTTCTGATAAAAGGCATATTTTAAGGAGGAAGCAAAATTGATATCAACAGCATACGCAATGGGAGGCAACCCGGGAGCGGCAGGAGCACAGGGCGCGGGGGGAGTCGGTGACTGGAGCTTTATGATCATGATGGTCGTGATCTTTGGCATTTTCTATTTCTTAATGATCCGCCTTACTGATGCGGTCGTGACACTGGAGATAGCCGACAAAGTCAGAATTAAAGTCGCAAGAAGCGCTATCGCTGCCGTCCTTCAGAAGTCGGGATCACCGGCTCCGACGACTAAGTCATAGTATAGAAAGGGGCATTTCATGTTCAAATCTCTAAAAATCAGATTGGCCATCACGGCGGTTGTTTGTCTTGTTGCGCTGTATTTTTTACTCCCCACGCTCGTCACACAGATTCCTTCCCCCTTGAATCAATATTTTCCCAAGGATAAAATTCATCTCGGACTTGACCTGCAGGGCGGAATGCATCTCATCCTGGAAGTTGACGCGGATAAGGCCCTGGAATCCATGATGGAAAGATCAGCCAATGATTTGAAGGAATCATTGATGGAAAACAAGGTCCGTTTCCGCAACATGGAAAGAGGAAAAGACGCTACAGCCTCACTGGAGCTGACGGAAGCCTCAGGAAAGACCGCACTTGAGAAAATTCTCAATGAACAATATCCCGATCTGGAAATCGCATCCACCACCCCGCGGGAAGGCGGCCAAGTCGTCCGTCTTAAGTTTAAAGACAAAAGAGCCGCTGATCTGAAAAAGTTGACGATAGAACACAGTGTAGAAACCATCCGCAACAGGGTTGACCAGTTCGGTGTTGCCGAACCCGAAATTATTCCCGAAGGCGATAACCGCATCATGGTCCAACTGCCCGGCATCAAAGATCCGGAACGGGCCAAAAACCTGATCGGGAAGACGGCCCTTCTGGAATTCAAAATCGTTGACGAGGATAATTCTCTCGATGAAGCCCTGCGCGGCAATGTCCCTGAAGGATCCGTCATCGCCTATGGCTCGCGTGAGGACCGATCAAGCGGACAGAGAGGCCAGGTCCCCTATTTACTGAAAAATAAAACCCTGCTGACCGGTGCTTCGCTGGAAACCGCTAAAGTTCAGATTTCCGACCGCTTTGGCGAACCACATGTTTCCATAAAATTCAACTCGCAGGGTGCGGCGGATTTCGATCGGATCACCAATGAAAACGTCCGCAAACGCCTGGCCATTGTCCTCGACGGCGTGGTTCATTCTGCTCCTGTCATCCAGGAACGCATCTCCGGCGGACAGGCCCAGATTACCGGCAACTTCACCATGGATGAAGCGCGCGACCTGGCCATCGTGCTGCGCGCAGGCGCCCTTCCCGCTCCCGTCAATATTCTGGAAGAAAGAACCGTCGGTCCATCCCTGGGCAGCGACTCGATCAAACAGGGCATTATCGCCACCCTGATCGGCTCACTTTTAGTAATTATATTTATGGTCATTTATTACAAGCTTTCTGGTCTAATTGCCGATACCGTGCTTATACTGAACATTATCATTTTATTGGGCGTACTTGCAGCATTCAAGGCAACACTTACTTTACCCGGTATTGCTGGCATTGTTCTCACCATCGGCATGGCGGTTGATGCGAACGTCCTGATATTCGAACGCATCCGTGAAGAATTAAGGCTGGGGAAGCCGGCCCGTGCCGCAATTGATGCCGGATATTCCAAGGCCTTTGTGACCATCCTGGACTCCAACGTTACCACCCTGATTGCCGCGCTGTTTTTATTCGCATTCGGAACCGGCCCCGTCAAAGGCTTCGCACTGACCCTGAGCATCGGTATCTGTGCAAGCATGTTTACCGCTATTTTCGTCACAAGATTAATATTCGACTATTTCATCTGGCAGAGAAGCGTTCATAAAATCAGTATTTAGGCACGTCCTGTGCCTCTACAGAGGAGAAGAGCATGGAATTTATTAAACCGGGAACCAATTTTGATTTTGTAGGCAAAAGAAACATTGCCATAGGCATTTCAATTGTATTAATTATCATCAGCATCCTGTCCGTTGTCATGCACAAAGGTCTGAATTTCGGGATTGACTTTGCCGGCGGAACCATTATTCAGGTAAAATTCACCAAAACCACTCCGGCGGATGCCATTCGCAAGACCTTCCAGAACATTAAAATCGATGACGCCATCATTCAGGAAATCGGCCAGAATGAAGTCATCGTGCGCACCAACCAGCCCATGACCAAAGAGCTTCAGGCAAAAGTGGAAGAAGCCATGAACGGACAGTTTGGCACCGGTAATTTTGAAATCCGGAGGATAGAATTCGTAGGACCCAAGGTCGGCAAGGATTTGACAACCAAAGCCATTCTGGCAATTGTCTTTGCCTGGATCGGCATGCTCATTTACATCGCGTGGCGCTTTGAATTTCGTTATGGCCTGGGCGCCATTATCGCCCTGATTCACGACACGATTATCGTCATCGGTGCACTCTCTCTGTTAAACAAGGAGTTCACCCTGACCATCGTGGCAGCGCTCCTCACCGTGATCGGTTATTCAATCAACGACACGATTGTTGTTTTTGACCGGATTCGCGAAAACCGTAAAAAAGATTTAAAAAAGAGCCTTGCAGATATCATCAATGCGAGTGTCAATGAAACCCTTAGCCGCACAATTCTGACTGCTGTAACCGTATTCCTTGTATTGTTAGCCCTGTTTTTCGTGGGCGGCCCTGTTATTCATGATTTCTCCTTCGCGCTCCTGGTCGGTTTGGTAATCGGCACGTATTCATCAATATTTATTGCCAGCCCCATCGTGCTGTATTTTGAAAACCTGCAGATTTCAAGAATGAAGAGGAAAAAATAACATTGTCATCCTTGGCCACGGCAGGATTTGTTGTTTTTATTCTAATATTGTTTATCGGGATTTATTTGAGCCTGTTCGGACTGCCCGGAACTGTTATCATTTTCCTGGACATTTTACTTTACGCCATTTCTACAGGTTTTGAACAAATCGGCTGGAAAGTTCTTTTGTTTCTGCTGGTCTTTTCTGTTTTTGCCGAAGCTATTGATTTTTGGGCGGGATATCGCCACGCCCAAGAAACGCCGGTTACGGGACGATCTCTCCGGGGTTCCATTATTGGTGCGTTAGCGGGAATGATTGTATTAACACCATTTCTCTGGGGTCCCGGCATCTGGGCAGGGTTTTTTCTTGGAGGGCTTACGGGATTATTAATTATGGAACGGCGTCGTCAGTCCAGATTAAGCATCACTCATCAGTCAGGCGGCCAGTATATCTTCGCCATGATTTGCCGTAAAATGGTTAAAGGGTTTTTGGCACTGGTCATGATTTTTGTTTCTCTGTCCAATATTTACTCATAGGGGTTCATTCACGTCATGAAAGATAACAAAAACGTGCCGAAAGGCTTGACCAAAGAAAAACCCGCTGAAGAATCCAAAGCAAAAGTTCAGGAATTTATTGAAGCAATTATCATCGCGATACTGATTGCCGTCGTCATCCGGACACTTGTGATACAGGCCTATAAGATTCCTTCCCGGTCTATGGTACCCACGCTGCTCATAGGCGATCATCTTCTGGTTAACAAGTTTATTTATGGCATCAAAATACCCGTCATCAGAACCACCCTGCTGCCAGTTTCCAATCCTAAACGAGGCGATATTATCGTATTCATTTACCCCAATGACCGTTCAAAAGATTATATCAAACGCGTCATTGGTGTCGCCGGAGACAAGATCGAAATCAAAAACAAAAATATTTTCATCAACGATAAGCTATATAAAGACGGTTTCGGCATTTATTCCGACAGTGTCGTTTATCCTGCCATGATGCAGCCCCGTGATAACTATGGACCTGTTGTTGTGCCCAAAAACTCTCTTTTTGTGATGGGCGACAACCGCGACGAAAGCGCCGACAGCCGCTTCTGGGGTTTTGTTGATTTAAAAGACGTGGAAGGAAAAGCGCTTTTGATCTACTGGTCCTGGAATAGTGAAGAAGAAAATCTCCTGAAAAAAGTACGCTGGGAGCGTATCGGCAACCTGTTGAAATGAACCGATGATTCTTTTAGGACTTGACAGATAGAACGCTCCATTGTATGAATTATGCAAATACCCTTTTAATTTAATCCAGCGAGATTGAAAAAGGAAAAAACAATGAAAAAGATCAGCATAAAGTCAATCGTGGCCTTTCTCCTTATGGGGAAAGGCCTTTTTTAATGCTTTTTTACATTTTTTTAACCGATTAGACCCAAGATTATTGGGAAAAAATGAATGTCATTTTAGAATTTCAAAAACTCGTCGAGAGGGAAACATGCCTGAAACGAAGAGTCCCAAAGTGGTTATGGACAGCGATGGCATCGAACGATGCCTGACTCGGATCGCATACGAAATCCTGGAAAAAAACAAGGGCATCGATAATCTTGTGCTGGTGGGCATCCGCACCGGCGGCATTTACCTTGCCGAAAGGCTTCAGAAAAAAATCTCGGCTATTGAAAACACAAAAATCCCGCTGGGCATTCTGGATATCACGCTTTATCGCGACGACATCACGAAGACAAGTAAGAAAGCCCCTCTGGGCAAGACAAAGATACCCTTCGATCTGGAGGATAAAAAAGTGATTCTGGTGGATGATGTTCTCTTTACCGGCCGGACGATCCGTGCCGCCATGGATGCTTTAATCGATTTCGGCCGCCCCAAAATGATTCAACTGGCTGTCCTCATCGATCGCGGCCATCGTGAGCTGCCCATTCGCGCCGATTATGTCGGGAAAAATCTTCCTTCTTCTCTTTGGGAGGCGGTCAGCGTCAATCTGCTGGAAAAAAACGGAAAAGATGAAGTCCTCATTGAGGAAGAAACATGACTGGATCAACCACCTCGCAGCAAACTGCGGAGAATTAACGCTCGTCCCGCATGAGCGGGATTAAACAAACAGGGCAAAATTTATGATGAAACTGGCAAAAAAAGACATCCTGGGTATCCAGGAAATGACGGTTGACGAGATCAATCTGATTCTGGAAACAGCAGAATCTTTTCTGGAAATTTCAACACGCGAAATCAAGAAAGTGCCGACACTGCGAGGCAAAAGCATCATCAACCTGTTTTACGAAGCCAGCACACGCACCCGAACCTCTTTTGAAATAGCCGGAAAAAGACTCAGCGCGGACACAATCAACATATCGGCCTCCACCAGTTCCGTCGTGAAAGGGGAAACCCTGATCGACACCGCACGCAACCTGGAGGCTATGAATCCGGACATCATTGTGCTGAGGCACAGCGCGGCCGGCGCCCCGCACCTGCTTGCCTCACTGGTCCGTCAATCCATTATCAATGCCGGAGACGGCGCACACGAACATCCCTCGCAGGCCCTGCTGGACATGATGACGATCCGGGAGAAGAAAGGGCGGCTCGCCGGTCTGAAGGTCGCCATCATCGGAGACATCCTCCATAGCCGGGTTGCCCGGTCAAACATTTACGGTTTATCTAAAATGGGCGCCCGGATCGTTGTGGCCGGACCCGCCACCATGATGCCCCGCAACATCGAGCAGATGGGGGTCAAAGCCTGCACAAAACTGGAAGAGGCAATCACGGACGCCGATGTTGTCATGATGCTGCGCATTCAACTGGAACGTCAGAAGCAGAACATCTTCCCTTCGCTTCGCGAATACGCCCAGCATTATTGCCTGAACCGAAAAAATATCAAGCTCGCCAAACCTGATGCTATTGTCATGCATCCAGGCCCGATCAACCGCGGCGTGGAAATTTCACCTGACATTGCTGACGATCCTGCCTGCTCCGTTATTCTCGATCAAGTTAATAACGGTGTCGCTGTCCGTATGGCGCTGCTTTACCTGCTTTCCGGAGGAAACGAATGAAACTGCTGTTAAAAGGCGCAAGGGTTATTGATCCTTCCCAGAAGATGGATGCCCGAATAGACATTCTGGTTGAAGAGGGAAAAATCAGCTCGTGCGGCACAACCATCAAAGCACCACCTGCGGCTCAAGTAATCAATCTGACTGATATGATTGTAGTACCGGGATTAATCGATATGCACGTGCATCTGCGCGAACCGGGTCTGGAATACAAAGAAACGATCGCCACCGGTTCGGCCGCGGCTGTGGCCGGAGGTTTCACCTCCATCGCCTGCATGCCCAACACGGACCCTGTCAATGACAACCGCTCCATCACGGAATTCATCCGCAGAAAAGCCTCTGAGGCCAATCTGGCCAATGTGTATCCGATCGGTGCAATCAGTGTCGGTTCGGAAGGCAAACAAATGACGGAATTCTGGGACCTCAAGGAAGCTGGCGTAATCGCCTTGTCCGATGACGGGAAACCGGTCATGGATGCGGCCCTGATGAGGCACGCTATGGAATACGCCGGCTCTCTGGACCTGCCGGTTATCCAGCATTGTGAAGATATCAATCTTTCAGCGGGCGGTCTGATGAATGAAGGGTACTGGTCCACAATGATGGGGCTACCGGGCATTCCCTCTATCGCCGAAGAGGCCATCGTGGGGCGCGATATTCTGATTGCCGAATACACACAAACCCGGATTCATATCGCACATGTCAGCACGGCCGGTTCAGTGCGCCTGATCCGGGACGCCAAGATGCGGGGGCTGAAAGTGACGGCTGAAACCGCTCCGCATTATTTCACATTAACCGACGAATGCCTCCAGGATTACGACACCAGTTACAAAGTCAATCCGCCGCTGAGAAGCACAGCCGACATCGCGGCAATAAATGAAGGACTGGCGGACGGCACGATTGACGCCATCGCCTGCGATCACGCACCGCATGCACGAACGGACAAGGAAGTGGAATTCGTATATGCCGCAAACGGCATCAGTGGTCTGGAAACATCGCTTGGCCTGAGCCTGAATCTGGTGCACGAAGGCATTCTTACATGGGAGAAGCTGATCGCCGCAATGGCCTGCAATCCGGCACGAATTTTAAACCTGGACAAAGGGACGCTGAAAAAAGGTTCCGATGCGGACATCACCGTCATTGATCCGGAACAAACCTGGAGAGTGGATGTGAAAACTTTTGTTTCAAGGGGTAAAAACTCTCCGTTTTCAGGCCGGAAAATGAAGGGGCGCGCCGTCCTGACCCTTGTGGCAGGCGACATCAAATACGACGGCCGTGCGTTATAGTCATGAGTGCCGCAGAAAGCCATAAAACCACCGGGTTTGTCCTGAAAAGCATAAGCTACGGTGAATCGGATTTAATCATAACCTTCTACAGCCGTGAGTTAGGCAAAATCAACGGGATCGCCAAAGGCGCCAAACGAAGTAAAAAGCGTTTCGCCAATGTTTTTGAACCGTTTTCGCTGACCAATATTATTTTTTCGCGTAAAAACCGTGATTCCCTTGCCTTCATTGAATCCTGCGACGTCATTGATCATTATCCCATCATCCGGCAGGATCTGGGAAAAACCCTGACAGCTTCATATTTCATTGATCTGACCGATCATTTCAGCATGGAAGGGAAAGCCAATGAAAATCTTTTTGCACTGCTTGCGGATTTTCTGGCCCTGCTGACACGAGATACTGTTTCGGACACGGCGGTTCGCTTCTTTGAAATGCGCCTCTTGAAAATTACCGGTTTTGAACCGGCACTCACGGCCTGTGTGCACTGTAAAACCCCCGTAACCAACGGCGGAACATATTATTTCTATCCGAAAGAAGGCGGCATTTTCTGTGCCACATGTGCCCGGCCGCAAAGATATGATCAGCATATTTCCGCCGGAACTGTCCGGACACTGCTCCTTGGAAAAGACATGGAAATGGAAAAAATGAAAATGGTCAGCATGCCGGAGGGCCTGGCGTCTGAATCCCGCAGCATCCTGTGCGGTTTCATCGCTTATGTCCTGGGAAAAGAAGTCAAATCCCTGAAGGTCATGGAACAGGTACGGCGGTACTGTCCATAGTGGAGTCTTCCCATGCGCCAGCCTGAGTTACTCATCCCCGCCGGCAATATGGAAAAACTGCGCACCGCGCTGCTCTATGGCGCGGACGCTGTCTACATCGGTGTGCCGGGTTTAAGCCTGCGTGCATCGTCTGCCGAATTGTCTTTAAATGACCTGGCGGCGGGTGTTTCCGAAGCGCACGGCAAGGGTGTGAGGGTTTATACGGCCATCAACACGTTCGCCCGCAATACGGATCTTGCCCTGGTTCGGCAGACCCTTCCCGCGTTGATTGATGCAGGTGTCGACGCTCTCATTGTGAGCGATCCGGGCCTGATCCGGTTGGTTCGTCAAATCGCTCCCTCAGTTTCCCTGCACCTCAGCACACAGGCCAATACAACAAATATCGAAGCTGTCCGCTTCTGGCAGGACCAGGGAGTACGACGGATTATTCTGGCACGGGAACTTACCTTGAAAGAAATCGGAGAAATCGCAGCGGCTGCTCCCGGCATGGAGCTGGAAATTTTTGTCCACGGCGCGATGTGCGTGTCTTATTCAGGACGCTGTTATCTCTCGGCCTGGCGCAACCGTAAGAGCGCCAATGAAGGTGACTGCACCCACCCATGCCGATGGGAATATGTTCTCCATGAATCGACACGACCGGATGAACCTCTGATTCTTGAAGAAGATGAACAGTTCAGTTATCTCTTGAGCTCCAAAGATTTGTGCCTGATAGAACATCTGCCGGATGTGCTCGCCACCGGCGTATCCAGCCTCAAGGTTGAGGGGCGCATGAAATCCCCCTACTATGTGGCGGTCGTCACCCGAATCTACCGGCAGGCGCTCAACGCATTCATGCATGAAAAAGAAAAATACAAATGCGATCCGCAGTGGATCGAGGAACTGAAGAAAATCTCACACCGCGGCTACACGACCGGCTTCGCCTTCGCCGAAGAAAAGATACAGGAAACCAGTCCGCAAATCAAAAACATTCAAACCCATGAACCGGCTGGAATTGTTCTGATCTGTGATAAGGCTCAAAAACGGTTGCTCATTGAAGTCCGCAATCACCTGGAGGCAGGTGAAAGACTGGAGATGCTGTTGCCGGAGGGCGGCATCGTTCTAACCGACGCAGATATGACCGACCATGAAGGAAACCGGCTGCAGCAGGCAAACAGCGGAAACCGGATTTATCTTCATGGAGATATTGAAACACCTGCGGGCACGATGATTCGTAAAATGATCAGCTAGATTCATACAATTAAAAAGCCCCCCGGCACGGGCACGCCGGGGGGCTTTTTTAACCTTAGAACTTGTGTCGATTTACTTCTTGATCAGATACTCTACAACAGCTTCGGTACGTCTGTTCTGAGCACGACCTTCTGCTGTAGCGTTGGAAGCAATGGGTCTCTCTTCGCCGTAACCGATTGCATTCAGACGGTTTGCTTCAATACCGCCCTTTTCAACCATGTACTGCTTCACGACATCAGCACGTCGCTGGGAAAGTCTCTTATTGTATGCGTCACTGCCGACACTGTCCGTGTGTCCTTCAAGAGCCACATTGGTTTCCGGATACTGTTTCATGACTGAAACCAGATTGTCGATATCACCGTAGTAACCTTTTTTGATAACCGACTTGTCGAAATCAAACTTCACATCCAGGGTGGTTCTTCCCTTTTCAATAGCTTCTGCTGCGGGCTCGGGAGCTGGTGCAGGAGGAGCAGCTGCTCTTCTACCGCCGAAAGCATATGTCAAACCGATGGTACCCAGCAGGTTGTTATGAAAACTATCGAAATTCATAACATGGCGGACATCACCGCGCACTGCCCAGTTCTCAGCAAAGAACCATTTCAAACCGCCGCCG